>JABHWT010000388.1 GCA_018657645.1 Halieaceae bacterium
AACAATCCCAGCGGCAGAATGAGTTCCAGAAACCCCGGTAATCGGTACATAATGACCGGTAATAAAATACCCGCTGACAAATCACCGGCCGCCGCCTCAGCCAGGTATTTCACCAATCTGCCACTGACGATAATAACCAGCAGTACGACACTTACAGCCATCATGTGGGTCAGAACTTCTCGATTGAGATAGCGTAGAATTTTCATACCAGAACGAATGCCAGATTGTTACTATTAATATTCAGTTTCGTAGCTCAACATCATACACTAGTGTCTCATGAAAACATGGAAGGAAACTCAATGAATCCCCTTACATTCACTGCCAAAAACATAGCCGATGCTGCACTTACTACAACCGGTTGCGCGATTGTCCCAATATTCGGACGCGGCAAGCTTCCCCTGGCAGCCCAGCAGTTAGACCAGGCCTCAAATGGAGCGATCAAAGCCGCGATTAAACTGGGTGACTTTCGCGGTGAAACAGGTGAAAAGCTCATGTTACCCGGGGCCGGGGCTAGCAAGCGGATTCTGCTCGTGGGTTGTGGCGTGGCATCCAAGTTCGATCGAGGCAAAGCGCGTCAGTTTAGCACAGCGGTGTACACTGCTATAAATCAAACCCGAGCCAAGGATGCCGTTGCCTATATAGCCGAACTGAGCATTAAGAATGGCGATGCGAGCTGGCTATGTCACAACCTGGCACAAACACTCACCGCGGCCTCATACCGCTACACCAATACCGTTACCAAACCCAAAGCGCCATTCAAACTGGCCAAATTAACTGTCTGCCCCGGCAAATCCATCTCTATTCGTAGCGCCCAACGCGCCCTCGACACGGGTAGATACACCGGATTAGGCGTCAATCATGCGTGTGAACTCGCCAATTTACCGGGCAATGTCTGTACCCCAGGCTACCTCGTCGGGCAAGCCCGTAAACTGGTGCGCGATCACCCCACTAAGCTCAAGCTAAGCGTTATCGAGGAGAAAAAAATGTCTACGCTTGGTATGGGCGCGCTGCTTAGCGTTTCGGCCGGTAGCGCACAGCCGGCCAAACTCATTGTCCTTAACTACACCGGTGCCGATGCCAAGCACAAACCCTACATCCTGGTAGGCAAGGGCATCACCTTCGACAGTGGCGGCATATCCCTCAAACCTGGCGCCAAAATGGACGAGATGAAATACGACATGGGAGGCGCAGCCAGCGTGTTTGGAACCCTGTCCGCGATAAGCAAAATGGAGCTACCCCTGAATGTAATTGGTATTATTGCAGCGGCAGAGAACATGCCGGGCAGCAGGGCAACCAAACCGGGAGACGTGGTTACAAGCATGTCGGGGAAAACCATCGAGATTCTCAACACCGATGCCGAGGGGCGACTGGTGCTATGCGATGCACTAACCTATGCAGAGCGCTTCAATCCCAAGGCAGTTATCGATATTGCCACACTCACCGGTGCCTGCGTGGTCGCCCTGGGTTCGCATGCAACAGGACTCTATAGCAACCAGGACAAACTATCTGAACAATTATTGGAAGCCGGCATCGAGGCCCATGACCGGGCCTGGCAAATGCCTCTGTGGGACGACTATAAGAAGCAGCTCAAAACCAACTTCGCAGACCTATCAAATATAGGTGGCCCGGGCGGGGGCAGTATCACCGCTGCCTGCTTTCTCTCGAGTTTTGCCGAGAAATACCCCTGGGCCCACCTGGATATTGCCGGAACGGCGTGGACAAGTGGCCCCAAGGGTGCCACCGGACGCCCCGTGGCGATGCTCACACAGTATTTGATGGACCGGGCCGGAAAATAAGCCATGACCAGAATTGGCTTTTACGTTATACAAACAGCAGATCCGGACCAGCGGCTTCACATTGCGGCGAGGCTGACAGACAAGGCTTTTCAACAGGGTCACCGGGTTTTCATCAACAGTTCAAACGAGCCCGAGGCCAGACAGTTAGACGAATTACTGTGGAGTTTCCGCTCCGACAGCTTCCTGCCACACACCCTGGCCAGCTCTGGCCAAGTGGATGCAATAACCGTCGGCTGGGGCCAGGAGCCGCAACAGCACAACGACTTTCTAATCAATCTTACTGTGGAAATACCGGCTTTCTTCAGTCGTTTTCAACGGGTTGCCGAAGTCGTATCACAAGACCCGGCCAGCCTTGCCGCCTCGCGCAAGTCCTGGGTCTTCTACAAGGAACGAGGCTATCAATTGGAAAAACACGACCTCTGAAGTCGAACTACTGTATAATTTCGCGCTCTACGGCCCCTCTAATGACCTTCCTGGACCACAGATAATGGACAAGACCTTCCAACCCTCCAATATTGAAACTCGCTGGTATCAGGAGTGGGAGGCGAATGGTTATTTCGCCCCACAAGGTGGGGAACAGGCCTACAGCATTATGATCCCGCCACCCAATGTCACCGGCAGTCTACACATGGGGCACGGATTTCAGGAGGCGATCATGGATGCGTTAATCCGCTACCACCGGATGTCCGGATTCAACACCCTGTGGCAGGTGGGCACAGATCATGCCGGTATTGCCACTCAAATGATCGTCGAGCGCCAGTTGGAGGCTCAGGGACAAACTCGCCATGATCTTGGAAGAGAGAAATTTGTCGACAAAGTATGGGAGTGGAAAGAACAGTCCGGCGGCACTATTACGCAGCAGTTGAGGCGTCTGGGTTCCTCTCTGGATTGGTCGCGAGAGCGATTCACCATGGACCCCGGGCTGTCCCAGGCAGTGCAGAAAGTGTTTATCGACCTGTACGAAGACGGCCTGATTTATCGCGGTAAAAGATTGGTAAACTGGGATCCAGAGTTGCATACCGCTATCTCTGATCTGGAGGTCATATCCGAGGAAGAAAAGGGATACCTGTGGCACTTTAACTACCCCCTTTCCAGTGGTGAAGGCCATCTCACTGTAGCGACGACCCGGCCGGAAACCATGCTCGGGGATTGTGCCGTTGCTGTCCACCCCGATGATGAACGCTACAAACACATGATCGGCCAGAGTGTCGACCTACCATTGACCAGCCGCCAGATACCCATTATTGCGGATGACTACGTCGACATGGCGTTTGGGACAGGCTGCGTCAAGATTACCCCTGCACATGATTTCAACGACTACCAGATGGGTAAACGGCACGACTTACCTCTCATTAACATCATGAACGATGATGCCGCGATCGGCGGAGAAGCACCACGGGCGTACATTGGCATGGATCGATTCACTGCCCGAGCCCAAATTATTCGCGACATGGAGTCTCAGGGTTTGCTGGCAAAAGTGGAAGACCACAACCTGAAAGTACCACGTGGCGACCGGTCAGGTGTGGTGATAGAGCCCTATCTGACCGACCAATGGTACGTGGATGCAAAAAAACTGGCGGCACCCGCCATTACCGCCGTAGAAAATGGTGATATCGAGTTTGTGCCAAAGCAATGGGAGAACACTTACTTTGCCTGGATGCGTGACATTCAGGACTGGTGTATCAGCCGACAGTTGTGGTGGGGACATCGCATACCTGCCTGGTACGACGAAAAAGGCAATGTCTACGTCGGCGAAACTGAACAGGCTGTACGGAACAGTATGGACCTGGCACCGGAAACTGTCCTACGCCAGGATGAGGATGTCCTGGACACCTGGTTTTCCTCAGCACTGTGGACATTCTCCACCCTGGGTTGGCCGGAGGACACCGATGATCTGGCTACCTTCCACCCCAGTTCTGTCCTGGTCACCGGCTTTGACATTATATTTTTCTGGGTCGCCAGAATGATAATGATGACATTGCATTTTCGCAAGGAAGTGCCTTTCCATACAGTATATGTCCACGGCCTGGTCCGCGATGGCGAGGGGCAGAAAATGTCCAAGTCAAAGGGCAACGTGATTGATCCAATTGACCTCATCGATGGCATTGATCTGGAGAGCCTGATTGCCAAGCGCATTGGTACCATGATGCAACCGCACCTTGCAAAAAAGATCGAGCAGGCTACTCGCAAACAATTCCCGCAAGGCATTGACGCTTACGGTACCGATGCCCTGAGATACACTTACTATTCACTGGCCTCCACAGGCCGCGATATCAGGTTCGACATAGGACGGCTGGAGGGCTACAGAAACTTCTGCAACAAAATATGGAATGCAGCCCGCTATGTGCTAATGAACTGCGAGAATCAGGATTGCGGCCTGAGTGATGCGGCCGAGGTGTCGATGAGCCTAGCAGACCGCTGGATTGTCAGCAGACTGCAGCAGACCCAATCCAGCATCACCCAGGCTGTAGCAAGTTATCGATTGGATCTGGCATCTCAGGCTATCTACGAGTTTGTGTGGAATGAGTATTGCGATTGGTATCTCGAATTGTCCAAACCCGTGTTGTGGGATGACACCGCAGCAGCTGCCGCGCAAAGGGGTACGCGGAAAACCCTGATTCAAGTGCTCGAGAGCATATTGAGACTTATCCACCCCTTTATGCCATTCATCAGCGAGGAAATTTGGCAGACCGTAGCACCGCTAGCGGGAAAATCCGGCCCTACTATTATGCTTCAGCCCTACCCCCTATGTGACGAGAAATGCATAGACAACGCTGCAAATACAGATATAGAATGGCTAAAAAATGTCATTATCGGCATCCGTAACATCCGTGGAGAAATGAATATTTCACCTGCGAGGGAACTCACAGTATTCCTGCGCAATGGTGAAGAACAAGACAGAATCCGGCTCGAACAGAATAAGCAGTTTCTTAAGAAACTGGCTAAACTCGAGGCTATAACCTGGCTTGCCAGCAATGAGGACACGCCCGTTGCTGCAACCGCCCTGGTAGGAACTCTCGAGATATTGGTGCCGATGGCGGGCCTGATTGATAAAAATGCGGAATTAACCAGACTGACCAAAGAAATAGACAAGCTGGAACAAGATTTGCGGCGAATCGAAGGAAAGTTAAATAACAGTTCTTTCATCGACAAAGCGCCGGATGCCATCGTCGCCAGAGAGCGCGAAAAGATGCAGACACAACAGCAGGCGCTAGCCAAATTGCAAGCTCAGGAGCGGCAAATTAGGCAAATATAGCCCGATAATATAGGGTATCTGACGATGAGCATCTGGAAACCTCGCCCCGAATTGGTCATAGTGGGCGACGGAGCAGAATAAGAAGCGAAACGTAAGTCCGAGGAAAGTGGTATGAGTGAGCGCGTAAGCGGCACAGTGAAGTGGTTTAATAATGCCAAAGGCTTTGGTTTTATTACTCAAAAAGAAGGTGACGATGATGTATTTGTTCACTTCCGCTCGATTCAAGGTGATGGTTACCGCACTTTGAATGAGGGACAGGCAGTGGAATTTAAGGTTGTCGAGGGCCCCAAGGGTCTGCAGGCCGAAGACGTCTCTGCACTATAAACTGACGATAGGACCCGGTGGGGCGATGTTTCATCCCCGGCACCTTCGATTAGGGCTAGATTAAGCTGTTGCACTGCACCGCTCTGGAGCAGTGTTTGAAACTGATATTTACTTGATTATTTTATTCCTACGGTCTGTGCGCCATCCGTATTAGTGATAAAATACTTTATTTGACTTGCTCCCCTCATACTGAGGGTACACCACCTTGAGAGGATTATGATGCGCGTGATTGGAAAGCTTGTTATCAGCCTGGTTGTAGCGGCCCTGGCTTCCACGCTTAGCGGATGGATTGAGGCTGATAGCCCCTTTGATTTGATCCGGTTTGCTACATTTTGGTTGGCCACTGCCACGACGGCCTTGCTCGTTTCCAGGCCAGCCAAAGCTCCGGCAAAGCGCGGTGCCAATGTTGCCCCCAACATAGAACGGGAGAAGGGTAAGGTTAAATGGTTCAATGTTACCAAGGGATTCGGATTTATTACCCGCAGCAATGGCGAGGAGATTTTTGTCCACTTCCGCTCTATCCGAGGTGAAGGACGGCGCAGTTTGCGAGACGGCCAAGATGTCTCCTACGTAGTCACCAGCAGTGACAAGGGACCGCAAGCTGAGGAGGTTGAGGCCATTAACTAGGGCAGCAGGACTAATCGAAAAATTGCTGCCAGTACAAATGAATCATCTGTGCACCCTCTCTAAGGACCGACTCCGCTGACAGACTCTCATCCTCCAGAGCCATTTCCACCACTGCATAGCCCAGATCAATACTAACCCGAGCTCGCAGCGACAGCGCTGCGGTATCTTCAAAGCCCGAAAATTCACACAGCATCGCCGCAAACTGTTGAGCCACCAACCGATGGGAGGTCAGGCGCACATCCTGCAACGGGCCCACCGCCCGCAGGGACTGGATGATTTCCAAGCCACCAAGCTGAGCAGTGGTTACATCGTAAGTCTCCCTCAGCAGACAATAAATATCCTCTGCCTCAAGGGTATTGCCCAGGTTATCCTCGAGCCACTTTTGACAGACCTGATTCTGCCTGTCCATCAGCGTCGCGCCCAGCGCATGTAACACAGAGTACTTATTGGGGAAATAGCGATACAGCGCGGGCACCGCGATCCGAGCGCGCTCGGCGATGAGGTTGGTCGATATGCGCTCTACGCCTACTTCAACCAGTAATTGGGCAGCAGCCACAAGTATGTTCTCGTAGGTTCGTACGGCGCGCTGCTGTCGCGGCTTGTTTTTCTCAAGAAGTTCGACTTTTTTCCTGACGATGCTCATCAACAATTCCGTTTACCGGACCTCGTGCCTGTTATTTGCTAGAGATTCAAGTAAAATGCTACCTCAGTTTAAGGGCTTGAGCCACCATTGGCTGCGGCACTTTTTCTCTGCGTTTTTCACCTTTTGCCATCACCCATCAAGAGATTTAAATTGATCAAAAAGCCTAGACACAGCAATCACTTTCGTAATTTGAACATGCCCACTGCCTCACACCCCGATATCCGTAGGATCAAACGGCAGGGGGCGCAGCCGTCCCTACATGGAAATAAACTGTGGAAGTCCAGTTGTCTGCTCATCGACTACCTGGAACAACATCCGCCACAGCACCATAAAACTGTTATCGACGTAGGCTGCGGCTGGGGTATATCTGGCATTTGGTGTGCCAGCGCGCTGGCAGCAGATGTAACCTCCGTAGATGCGGACAGCGGTGTGTTTCCCTTCTTGCAGGTCGTCGCAAAACTCAATCATGTCAATACGACTACTCTACGTTCAAAATTTGAACAACTGACCACTCGGCAACTGGCAGAATTTGACATGTTGATCGCCGCCGACATTTGTTTTTGGGATGAATTAGTCGACCCTGTGTATAATTTGGTCAATCGCGCAGTCAATGCAGGCGTCAAGCATATAATAATCGCCGACCCGGAGCGCTCTTCCTTTTTAGCGATGGCAGAGCGCTGCGCAAAGCGGCACTGCGCCGATATAGTTGAGTGGCAGACGACGGATGAAGTCAAAGCGCGCGGCGCACTAATGGTAATCGAAAACGCATAAATACTGAGGCCACGCACACAACTGTACAATTTTTACACTATTTCTGGTATTCTGAATGGCTAGGTCGGGTGGCACCTCGCGGCCCTCCGCATGCTCGGCACTGTGAACCAACGAACTTCTAAGTTTACTACATAGGCACATTCAGGCAGGACTCCGCAACCATGAAACAACTAGGAATTCTCGACTCCGCATTCATTAATCTGGAGCAGGCCAATACGCCACAGCATGTTGGTGGTCTTGGAATATATGACCCCTCCACCGCAGATGGTGGACTGGTGCGTTTCAAACAGGTGATAGCCACATTTGAGCGGCGGCTTAACCAACACCCCTCGTTCAGAACCCGCCTGGTAAGCGTACCCGGTGGCCTTGACCGTCCTTACTGGATCAAAGATGCAAATTTTGATGTGGAATTCCACCTCCGTCACATTGCCTTACCCGAGCCCGGTGACTGGCGCCAATTGTGTATTCAGGTCGCTCGCCTGCACTCGCGACCGCTTGATATGTCCCGCCCGCTTTGGGAGGCGTATATCGTAGAGGGACTCGACAACATTCCCAACCTGCCCGAGGGCTGCTTCGCCGTTTATACCAAGATGCATCATGCCCTGGTTGACGGTGCCGGCAGTGCATCTTTTATGACACTTCTTCACGATTTGGTGGCGACTCCGCAGGAGAGCACGGATCAACAACCGGAGCCTCGTCTGGTCGACAATGAACCTACAATGACAGAACTGCTGACCAATGCCTCTGTCAACGGCGTCAAAAACGCCCTGAGCGTACTGGGTGCTACTATCAAAAACACCCGGGCATTAGGTAAGTATGCTATCCAGGTTTCGCGCAAAGAAATCGCCGCGCCCGACTTTTCGACGCCGAAAACAATACTCAACAAGCCGGTTGGGCCTCACCGGGTATTTGATGCTGCGGAGTTTCCGCTTGCGGGATTTAAGGAGATCAAGGAGGCCGCCGGCGTTAAACTCAACGATGTCGCTTTAACTGTAATTGGTGGTGCCCTGCAACGCTACCTGGAGTCGAAAAACGAGGCGCCCGATGGCTCTCTGGGAGCCAGTATGCCGCTGAATATGCGCACCCGTCGCCAAACCACGGATGAAAACAACCAGGTAGGCGCTGTGTTTTCCTCCCTGCATAGCGATGAGAAAGATCCGCTCGCTCGCCTGACAGCAGTCCACTCCTCTACTCAGGAAGCCAAAGAAGTTGGCGAGGCAAGCCCGCTGGTTGATGTGTTCAAACTTGCGGGTGCCTTTTCACCACTGATTACCCAGGCTGCTGCCGGGCTGTGGTCGCGCCACAATTTATCCAAGTACGTTCCAGCTAACACCTCCACAGTCGTATCAAATGTAGCTGGGCCTGACTTTCCACTATATTTCGCCGGTGCCAGAATGGTGGATTACTACGGTCTTGGTGTATTAACCCCGGGAATCGGCGTGTTCCACCTGGTTTTCAGTTACTCGGGCAAACTGAGCCTGTCGGTACTGGCGGATCGGGACATTATGCCCGACCCGGAGTTCTACCACGACTGCCTGGTATCAACCTACGAAGAATTGCATGCGGCTACTGTCGCACTGCATAAACCTGCAAAAACAACGTCGAGCCGCAAGGTAAGCGCCAAGCCGAAATCAGGATCAAAAAAGCGTCTTACCAAAACCGGGACCAAGCCTAAAGCCAAAACCAAAACCAAGCGCAAGAGTCGGTCCAAGACCGCACCGCAACCCAAGGTAAATTCAACCAGCAAGGCTTCTACTGAATCTAGCCGCTCTCCCAAGGCCAGAAAATCAGCCAAGGCCAAGGCGCCTGCGTCAAAGATCGTCAAAATAGCCAGAACGACGGCTAAAAAACGCAGCGCCGGGGAGCTTGCAAGTAAGAGCAAAAGCCGGGCGGGGCGCCGCAGAGCATTCACCGCCGCCCCAAAACTCAAAGTGGTCGCCGATAACACCTGACCCTCGTAGGCACCTCTGATTAATACCGTGAAACGTAGAAACAGCGGATCCATGCCGCCGGCCAGCCGCCTATGCCCCTGGTCGACCTCGCATTGCTACGAGGTACACTAGCCATGGGTAAAAAAAAGCGCCGTGAAATTCCACATTTCAACACCCCGATCATCGAAACTCACTGTCATCTGGATTATCTGGATGCTGACCAACTGAGCCAAGTGCTCGCAATGAGCAGCGAGGTCGGTATAGATCGCATTATCACCATAGCCGTATCGCCCGACAATTTAGACAAAGTGATCCAATTAAGCCGGCAAGCTGACAATATCTGGACCACCCAGGGCATCCATCCTCACCAGGCAGATTTGTTTGATGCCGACGTCGGTGCCCTCATCCGGCAACACCTGAGTGATCCACGCGTTGTAGCCGTGGGCGAGATTGGTCTGGACTATCACTACGATCACGTTGATAGAAAAGTTCAAACAAGCGTATTTGAGCAACAGTTACAAATAGCAGTCGATCACGATATGCCAGTAGTGGTGCACACGCGAGAGGCCGATGAAGACACATGGGCCATATTACAAAATTTTACCTCCATCTTGCAGCGCAAAGGTGTCATCCACAGTTTCACCTCTGGAGCGGAGTTGGCACAACGCTGTCTTGGAGAGGGTTTTTTCCTGGGTTTCAATGGCATTGCTACATTTGCTCGCGCAGAGAATGTACGCGAGATTGTAGCCGCCACACCACTGGAGCAAATGCTACTTGAAACCGACGCACCCTATCTCACTCCCGTCCCCTACCGCGGCAAACCCAACGCCCCCTACTTCCTGCCTTTTATCGCCGAAAAGCTAGCCCAGATTAAAAATTGTGAAATCGAGCACTTATTACAACGAGTCAGGGCCAATAGTCTCGCCTTGTTTTTCGAAATTGCTAACTGATCAATCAACAGCAAGCTCCATTTTTCGAACCCCAACCCATAGATTTTATCCAACGGCCGCTCAAATTTGCATCATTCAGTGATAAACTACGCTCCCTATACGGATCTTGGGTGTTTAGAACGTCCTCGATCAAGCCCTGGGCAATATTGTCCTCGGGCCTTTCAGAACCAACGGAAGAGCAAGAATTAATGGAATACAGTGTCGGACAACGCTGGGTTAGCCACGCCGACGCACAGCTTGGCCTTGGGATTATCGTCGAAATAGAGCGCAGGCGCGTTACCGTGAGCTTTCCAGCCGTGGGCGAAGAACGCACCTACGCCACTGAAAACGCGCCCCTAACCCGGCTTCGCTTTAAGGTCGGCGACCATATTTCAACGATCAACGATGTGGAATTACTGGTCACCTCTGTTGCACAACAGCAAGACTTATTGTTGTATACCGGCACCGACCATCACGATGAATCAATAACAATTTCAGAGCTCGAACTGGACTGTTTTGTCCAGTTAACGACTCCTCAACAACGTCTGCTCAACGGCCACTTTGACAAGAACAGCGATTTCGCCCTGCGCTTCGCGACCTTTGAGCATGCAGATAAACTCCAGCGCTCGGGCGCTCGGGGCCTGATGGGGTCGCGAACCAGTTTACTGCCTCACCAGGTGTACATTGCCAGCGAAGTGGGCCGCCGATACGCGCCACGAGTGCTGCTGGCGGATGAGGTCGGCCTGGGAAAGACCATTGAGGCGGGCATGATCATTCACCAGCAATTGCTGACCGGGCGAATCGCCAGGGTTCTGATTCTGGTACCTCCGGGTCTATTGCACCAATGGTTGGTGGAAATGCTGCGCCGCTTCAATTTGCGCTTTGCGCTTTTCGATGCCGAGCGCATTGCTCAGCTGGACGCGGACAATCCTTTCGAAACTGAGCAACTGGTGTTGTGCAGTACTGATTTATTTGATTTAGACGCCGACTTGCAAAGCCTGGCCCTGGCTTCCAGCTGGGACCTTGTAGTAGTAGACGAGGCCCATCACCTACATTGGTCAGAGGACGAGGTAGGCGATGACTATCGATTTATCGAGGCCCTGGCGCAGCAGACATCTGGCCTATTATTGCTGACGGCTACCCCTGAGCAAATTGGACAAGCGAGTCATTTTGCCCGTCTGAGACTACTTGATTCCTCCCGTTTTCACGACCTTGCAACCTTTCGTAGCGAGGAACAGGGCTATCGCACTTTGAATACTCTGGTCGATGCGGTGGAGTCGGGCCAGCGACCATCCGAACTGCCAAGCGATATTAACCCCGGTGACTCCGACCAGACTATCATCGAACAATTGCTGGATCGCCACGGTACCGGTCGGGTTCTCTTGCGCAATACACGCGAGACTGTCAAGGGCTTTCCCCATCGCGTATTGCACAGCTATTCACTGCCGCCACCGGAGGAGTACATACACGCAGAAACCGCATTGCTAGAGAAGCTGCATCCCGAGGCACCTTACATTGACGACAGTTGGCTGGATTTTGACCCCAGGGTAACGTGGCTGGTCCAAACCCTGAAGGACCTGCGTCCAGCCAAGGTGTTGGTAATCTGTGCACAGGCCAACACTGCCC
>JABHWT010000357.1 GCA_018657645.1 Halieaceae bacterium
AGGGGCCGTTTAATAATCTGAAACGCGGTTCGTTGCAGGAGATGGATTGTATCAGCCTGATGCGACCGATCACCAAATGGGCCGATGCCTGTTATGAAACTCACCGCGTCGCCGAGTATATCGAACTGGCCGTGCGCCATGCCGTCTCCAATGTACCCGGGCCCAGCTACCTTGAAATCCCCATGGATGTCATGATGGGGCAGGTAGAGGAGGACGGTGTCACCATACCGGCCATGCGCACGACGCCCCCCCGCCTGCGCCCTGGCAGCAGCGATGTGCAGGAGGCTATAGAAATATTACGAAGCGCCGAAAAACCGGTTATTCTGGCGGGTACCAATGTAAAGTGGAGCAATGCCGGAGACAGCCTGAAGCGTTTTATTTCGGCAGCTAAAATACCCACCTACGTCAATGGCATGGCCCGCGGCATTCTCACATTTGGCCACCCCCAGTTTTTTAACCGCACGCGAAAGGCCGCCATTACAGACTGTGATGTATTCCTGTTGGCAGGGGCTCCCCTGGACTTTCGCCTGGGTTTTGGCGATGCCATTCCCGCAACGGCCAGAATTATCCAGCTGGATATGGAGAACCATTTAATCGGTCAGAATCGTAGTGTCGATGCCGCAGTAGTGGGCAACATAGGCGAGAGTTTTGAGTCCCTGTTGCAGGAGATGGAACAACAGTCCATCGATCTGGATTTTGGCGCTTGGAGCGATGATCTCAGACAACAGGAGCTGGCTCTGGAAGAGCAGTTCGCAACTCAAACGGGGTCGGATGAAGTACCTATAGACCCGTTGCGCATGGCAAAAGAGGTGAGCCACTTTGTGGATAAGGACACGGTGCTTATTGGCGACGGTGGCGATATTGTTGCCCAGGCCTCCAAGGTCATCCCCGTGTATGGCGAGAACTGCTGGATGGACCCGGGCCCTTTGGGAACGCTGGGGGTGGGTATGCCCTTTGCCCTTGCCGCCAAGATTACATTCCCTCAAAAGAAAGTATTTATTCTGTTTGGCGATGGCTCATTCGGCTTCAACGGTTTCGAATTCGACACCGCTATTCGCTTTGGCCTGCCCATTATCGGCATTATCGGCAACGATGCCGCCTGGGGGCAGATTATGCGACCCCAAAGCCTGATGTATGGCGCCAATCGGATTCCCGCCTCGACGCTGGAGTATACCCGTTACGATAAAGTGGTAGAGGCCTTAGGCGGGCATGGGGAGTATTGCGAGCGCCCCGAGGAAATCGGGCCGGCAATTCAACGCGCCATTGACTGTGGCAAGCCTGCACTGGTCAACATCAAGATCCGGCAGGATATCGGGGCACCCAAGGGCAGCCATTACACCTAGCGGCTTGCATCTTCGGGGTGCAGTGATTAATCTTGCCCCGGCATGTATAAATAGTTAATAACAAACGTAAGGAACAACTGTGGCCACCATTACCTTTATAGAACACGACGGCACCGAGCATACTATTGAAGCACAGGAGGGGATATCTGTGATGCAAAATGCAGTAGACAATGAAGTGCCGGGCATCGATGCTGACTGTGGTGGCGCCTGTGCCTGCGCCACCTGCCATGTACTTGTCCCCCAACAATGGCTGGAGAAGACCGGTAAGCGCAGCCCCATGGAAGAAGCTATGTTGCAACTGGCAGAGGGCGTGGCAGACAATAGTCGTTTGTCCTGTCAGATAGACATGAGTGCCGAACTGGACGGTCTCACCGTTCAGCTACCGGAGTCTCAGCACTAGCAGAATATCCCCACAAAAACTGGAGGACAGCAGCGATGAACAGCCCCGAAGCAGTTACCCTGGTCGACCCCTACAGCATTGACATCAAGGACCTGGATCCGTCAGATGGCCTGCTCTTCCAGCACCAGGCGCACTGGGACTACTTTAAGCGCCTGCGGGAGGAAGACCCGGTACATTTTGTAAACAGTGAGGAGTTTGGTCCCTACTGGTCTATCACCAAATTTCAGGACATTATGTTCGTGGACAGCCATCATGATCTGTTCTCCAACGTACCCTCTATTGTACTGGGCGAGCCAGAGCTAGATTTTGAGCCGCCCATGTTTATCGCCATGGACCCCCCAAAACACGACGTACAACGCGCCGCCGTTACACCGGCTGTAAAGCCCATGCGGCTGCAGGAAATGGAGGGGCTTATTCGTGAACGGGTGATAGAAATACTGGATGCCCTCCCAATAGGTGAGGAGTTCAATTGGGTCGACAAGGTGTCCATCGAGCTCACCACGCGCATGTTGGCGACATTGTTTGATTTCCCCTTTGAAGATCGATCCCTTCTCACCTACTGGTCTGATGTGACGACCTCAGCACCTAGCGTGGGCTCACTGGCCATTACTGAAGAAGAGCGTCGCGACATTCTTATGGAGTGCCTGGCCTATTTCAGCAAACTCTGGGAGGAGCGCAAGGCCGCACCGCCAAAGAATGATTTCATCTCTTTATTGGCTCACAATCCAGATACCCGTGATATGGAGCCCCTTGAGTATCTGGGTAACCTGATGCTGCTAATTGTCGGCGGCAATGATACCACCCGTAATTCCATGACGGGCGGCGTACTGGCTCTGCACGACAATCCGGAAGAATTCGCTAAATTGAAGGCAGATACATCGCTTATCCCCAACATGGTTTCGGAGATAATCCGCTGGCAAACACCGCTTGGACATATGCGTCGCATCGCAAAAGAGGATGTTGAGCTAGGCGGAAAGACCATTAAAAAGGGCGACAAGGTTGTCATGTGGTATATCTCGGGGAACCGTGATGCCGAGGCCATCGACAACCCCGACAGTTTTATTATTGATCGCGCCAAGGCCAGACATCACGTTTCCTTTGGTTTTGGCATCCATCGCTGCATGGGTAACCGGCTTGGGGAGATGCAATTAAGAATTGTCTGGGAAGAGATTATGGCGCGTTTTGAGCGCATTGAAGTGGTGGGGGAGCCCGAGCGAGTGGCCTCTAATTTTGTCATGGGGTTTAAAACCCTGCCGGTTATCCTGCACGCGAAAAAAACAGACGCGTGAGCATCGCCATCAGTGGCAAGCCGGCGCTCTGGCAATGTAGGACAGCCGCAGCCTGCTGCTTTGTGCTATAGGGGGCTACCATCGCCGATTCCCAGCGCGCATGTCTTTTGGATCGAGACGGATGTTGAATCTCTCGCGGATGGCATGATCCAGCTTTGGGTCAATATGGTCTGGATAATGTTCCGACAGGGTAGCGCTGACGTAATCACGCGCGCGATCTTCCATGTCTCGCGCACCTTCTTCTTCCCAGCCTTGCGGCGTGGTCCGGTCGGCCATATGGGGATATCGGTATTCGCTTTCCATCAGATCCAGCGTCTGGCCATGTGCCAGATAATGCCCCGGTCCGTTTAAATTCACATCCGCGATCACCTCCAGTGACAGGGTCTGGTCAGTGACTTCTATGCCGCGAATGGCCCTTAGCACGTTGCCGAGCATATCATCATCGATTACAAAGCTCTCCAGCGTGCAGCCCAGCAGACTCGCGTGCATGCCCGCGGATTCGTGCACCATACTGGCACCACCCAACCCCGCCATGACCGTCGTGTAGGCTTTCTCAAAACCCGACTGGACATCGGGGATCTTGGAATCAGCCATGCCCGCCGGAACGCTGGTGGGCAGATCATAGAACGCGCCCATCTGCGCCGCAGCAGCCGACAAAAGGGCCTGCTCTGCACCGCCACCACTCATGGACCCGGTCCGCAAATCAGCAACAAAGGGCCAGGGTGCAAAGGTCACCGGATGACCCGGCGCCACGGCGTTGATGTAGGCCAACCCGGCCAGTGATTCCGACACAACCTGAACAAG
>JABHWT010000389.1 GCA_018657645.1 Halieaceae bacterium
CTATAAGAATGCCGGTGGCCGGGTGACTGTTGGGTCCGACGCGGGGTTCATCTACAAACTGTATGGGTTTGCCTATGTTCGTGAACTGGAGTTACTGCAAGAGGCGGGGTTCCACCCGCTGGAGGTATTGCAGTCGGCTACACTTAACGGCGCTGAATTGCTGGGAATGGACCGGGAGATTGGCTCTGTTGAACTGGGAAAGAAAGCAGATCTGGTGATTCTGGATGAGAACCCCCTGGCCAATTTCAAATTGCTTTACGGTACTGGGCATCGCTATCTTAATAGCGAGACAGGGGTTGTTGAACGTACCCGGGGCGTAGTGTATACCATCGTGGATGGCATTGTGTACGACGCAGAACAGTTGCGATCGGATGTTAGAGCATTAGTGGCTGCGCAAAAAGCGGCTGAAGCGGGTGCATCGATGCCCCCCCAAACCAGGTGACGAGCGCAGCGAGAAAGCTTTTTTGGCTGGGCGCTGCGGAGACTTTACCGCTGATAGTGGCGGCGTTTCCCTTTGGTATAGTCTTTGGTGCGCTGGCGCAAAGCACCGATCTTGGCTTTTCTGTGGCCCTGGGCATGTCGGCAATAGTCTTTGCTGGCGCTTCTCAATTTATCGCCATTACCCTGCTGGCGGCGGGTACCGTGTTGCCGGTGATAGTAGTGACGGTGTTTATCGTTAACCTGCGGCAACTGCTTTATTCAGCAAACCTGATGCACCACGTGGAGAAATGGCCCCATCGCTGGCGCCTGGTACTCGCGTTTTGGCTAACTGATGAGACCTTTGCAGTGGTCTCAGACAGGATAAATCGACATCCAGGTGCACCTGGCTCGCGCTGGTTCTACCTGGGCTCTGCACTGGCAATGTACGGTTTTTGGCAAATAGCCACTGTAACTGGGTATCTACTGGGTGAGCAGTTACCCGGTCTGGATAAATGGGGCCTGGATGTCGCAATGATAGTGGCATTTATCGGAATCGTTGTGCCAGCCCTGCAATCCAGGGCGGACTGGGCGTGCGCAGCAGTGGCTTTTTTTGCTGCGCTATTAACTCACCAATGGCCTCATCAGAGCGGATTATTGGTGTCCTCGGTCATTGCGATTGGGGTAGGATTATTCGTGTCGCGCGGAGCAAGTACCGATGAATGAGTGGTTGCTGATTCTGTTAATGGCGCTGGTCACTTTCGTTCCCCGCTACCTACCTTTTGCGTTGGCAGGCAAAGTGAAACTGTCTCCAACCCTGGAACGGGCGCTGAGTTTTGTTCCAGCGGCCGTGTTGACCGCTATCATCGCCCAGTCCACCCTGGTTCGTGGCGGAGAACTCGATGTAAGCTGGTATAATTATCACGCCTGGTCAGCATTGGCCGCGTTTATAGTGGCGGTTCTGACTCGAAAGCTGTTCCTGACTATTGGGGTCGGATTAAGCTGCTTCGTGCTGTTAAAGCTAATTTTCGGCACATGAACCCGCGTAGTTGTTCGAAGTTTAATGTGCGCAGTGGGGGTTTCTGGTTGCATGCAACTAAGCGCTGGCTATGCTGTCCTATATCGTTCACCCTCTGTCAGGTGGAGCCTCTTGTCGGGCCTACAGGAGTGACAAGCGGCGTAATCGATGTTGAATTCTGGAGCCTATAAAAATCATGCTCGATACGCGACCCCTATTGCTCGATACTGACTTTCCGCCGATCTACCGTGGCGTAATAGACACGCTGCAGATCAACATGGGGTACTTGTGTAACCTCAGTTGCACCCACTGCCACGTTAACGCGGGCCCCAAGCGAACGGAGTTGATGGAGCGGGAAACGGTAGATCAGGTGTTGGCACTGGTTCGGCATACGGGCGTCAAAATACTCGATCTTACCGGTGGCGCACCTGAGCTTAACCCCCATTTTCGCCACCTGGTATGCGAGGCTCGGGCGCTGGGTGTGCGGGTGATCGATCGCTGTAATCTGACGATTCTATTTGAGCCGGGTCAGGAGGACCTGGCCGAGTTTCTGGCACGGGAGCAGGTGGAAATCACCGCCTCTTTACCCTGCTACTTACGGGAAAATGTGGAGCAGCAGCGTGGCAGGGGGGTCTACGATGACAGCATCCGCGCTATTCGTTGTTTAAACGAGATCGGGTATGGGACCGACCCCGAATTACAGCTCAATCTTGTTTACAACCCCATCGGTCCGGTATTGCCCCCGCCCCAGGCGACTCTGCAGGCAGATTACAAGCGCGAACTGGGCGAACGCTTTAATATTCGATTCAATCAGTTGTTCACCATTACTAATATGCCCATTTGCCGTTTTGGTAGCGTGTTGTTGGCGCAAAGGCAATACGACAACTATATGAACCTGTTGCGGGCCAATTTTAGCGAACTCAATCTTGCAACGGTAATGTGCAGAAACACGGTGAGTATTGATTGGCAGGGTTATTTGTATGACTGTGATTTTAATCAGATGCTGACCTTGCCGCTCCAGAGCAGTAACGGTGTGCATCGTCACATTCGAGAATTCCTGGGTTCTGATGAACTGGTCGGCTCGCGCATTGTCACTGGTGATCACTGTTACGGTTGCACCGCCGGTCAGGGCAGCAGTTGCGGTGGCGCGTTGGAGTAGTGAAATCCGCCTCGTTTAGTTTTGTTATCCCGGTTCTGAATGAGCAG
This sequence comes from Halieaceae bacterium, assembly GCA_018657645.1. Lineage (GTDB taxonomy): Bacteria > Pseudomonadota > Gammaproteobacteria > Pseudomonadales > Halieaceae > JBALVT01. The sequence continues at coordinate 2,642 of JABHWT010000389.1, forward strand.
GAGCGAATTGCTCCACTGTTACGGCATCTGAGGGCCCTGTATCCAGATTGCGAATCGATTGTGGTCGATGGTGGTAGTAACGACGCTACGGTGGCACAGGCGCTTCCCCTATGCTCCATCCTGTTAACCTGCCCACCGGGTAGAGCGGGGCAGATGAACGCGGGAGCAAAAGCGGCATCGACAGATTATGTTTTTTATCTGCACGCTGACACCTTGCCGACCCTGGATTTAGGCTCGTTGCAGGCAGCGCTGGCCCAGCAGCCAGACTGGGGATTTTGCCGCGTACGTCTTAGTGGTGCCGGCGCCGCCTTTAGAGTAATTGAGGCGGCAATGAATTTGCGCTCACGGTTATCCAGCGTGGCCACCGGTGATCAAATGATTTTTGTGCAACGCAATTTCCTAGAGCAGACCGAAGGTTATGCGCCTCTCCCCCTGATGGAGGACATAGAGTATACAAAGCGTCTGAGAAAAATCTGTGCTCCGATGATTCTGAGTCACCCGGTTGAAACATCCAGTCGTCGTTGGGAGGAAGCGGGTATTGTCACTACAGTCATTCGGATGTGGGTGTTGCGCCTTGCCTATTTCTTGGGCGTGCAGCCACAGCATTTGCTGAAGTATTACTATGGGCGATAAGCGAAATGATTTGCTGCTTATTCAGTTTGCCAAAGCGCCACTGGCGGGCACTGTTAAAACCCGAATGATGCCCACCCTGACGGCCGAGGAGGCCTGTGCGTTGCACTGGGAGCTGATGCTCTGGACCTGCAGAAACTTGAATCAAGCTCATATCGCGCCAGTAGAATTATGGATTAGCGGTGACTGCCGGCACCCGGCGGTTCAGCAATGCAGGGAGCTAGGTGTTAAGGCCGTACGGGAGCAACGGGGTACCGACCTGGGGCGGCGGATGTACCATGCGTTGCAACAGGGGCTGGCTCGTTACTCCCAGGTGATTCTGGTGGGTAGTGACTGTCCACAGATAGATGCAGCTTATCTGGCACAGGCGGTCGCTGTATTGGAGGACCACTCACTGGTACTGGGGCCTGCTACCGACGGGGGCTATGTACTAATCGGTGCACGTGATATTTGGCCCGAGATATTTACCGACATTCAGTGGGGGGAGGACAGCGTTTACGCCGATACTGTTGAGCGGATAAATATCTGTGATCTGAGCTGGGCGAAAATCGATACCTTGACCGATATCGACCGCCCCTCCGACCTGCCCCGGTGGACGGAGCTGCGCGACGGGGAACAACTACCTTCCCGATAAATCAGGCTGTAGCCATTCTTTCCAGTTCACCACCGGACACTACCTTACCAGCGCGCTGGTAGAGCAACCAGGCGATTGCGGTGCAATAGCTCAGATTGGTCTTCAACTCGTTGTCCGGGTTACTTAAAAACGCCCGCTGGCTTGCCAGTCCACGCACTTTACTCGCCATATCCGGGTTGAAGGCCAGATAATTGTCCCATATATCGCGATGTTGAGTGGATGTGATATTGAAAATGCCCATACCATCGCTGCGTGTGCAAAACAGCCCCAGTTCTGGTGCATTGACAACGGCATCAAGCAGGTGTGCTTCGGTGGTGGATTGCCAGGCTCCCAAATACTTAAGAGTTGGCTCAATAACCTGATCCCTCAGGTGTTCTGCGGTTACGTACATGGCCTACTACCTCGCAGGGATGTCAAATCCGTCAGATGTTACATTTCACTTTTATGGTTGTTCTGTGGCGCGGTTATTATGAAATTCCGAGCTCACAGGTAACTTTGTACCATAAGATTGTAATAAATCCAACAAAAATAACAGCTTGCAGGTGTTTTTTAACAAATATTTTGGGAAAGAGCTGTAACTCACGTGTTTTGGCGTTGGGTCAGCTCCCAAAAATTGCTCAAATGTGGCCATTGAACCTGCAAACACGGAAAAAAAGGGCGATTGGGCGCAATCCTCGGTGATCTTGCTCTATCCGCCCGCTAGCTTTACCGTATATCCACGTTTTTCCAGCTCTTTTTGCAAAAGGTGGCGCTGGTCGCCCTGAATTTCTATATTACAGTCCTTTACCGACCCGCCAACGCCACATTTCTGCTTCAGTAACTTCGCAAGGGGCTTCAATTCTGAGGGGCTCAGGTTCAGGCCTGTTATCACGGTGACCGTTTTCCCGCCGCGCGCCTTGCTCTCCCGTTGCAGGCGTACAATACCATCACCGATACTCTGAGGCCGGTCCTTGCCGCATACACACTCTGCGACGGGTCGTTGACACTGGGGGCAGCGCCTCCCTGTGTCCGTGGAGTAGACTAATCGAGAGTGGGTGTTTTTTGCATTGCTCATTGGATTACCATGACTTTTGACCCAGGCGGGCAGTATATTAGCTGAGGAAGTCTCTGAACAGAAACTGGAGACCTCTGATTTGTGTCCTGGCATTATTCAGAGGTTACCCGGACTAAAGCAACTAGCGGGAGAAATAGCGTGGCTGAAATTGATCAACTCGTGCAGCAACTGGTGGAAATGCAGAGTCAGATGGCCTTCCATGAGGATACGGTGCGGGCGCTGAATGACGCACTGGCTCAACAACAACAGGAAATAATCATTTTGCGTCGTCAATTGGAACTACTAAAACAAAGGCAGGAAGAACAGGCCTCTGGTTCGGATCAGCGGGCGCTGTCGGCCACCGACGAGCGGCCTCCACACTACTAGGGCACCGCAGGGGTACTACCGAGTTCATCAGAGCTGGCTTAACCACTTCCATGTAGCTACGGTGGTCTGTAGACTTCCCTCTCTCTCTTTGATCTTTCTCGGAACAACTTATGTCAATAAATGCTCGAAAAGACAGTCCGCAACAGACAGAGTTTCGCCAGTATTGCCAGGATTGGCTGGCGGACAATCACCCGGGTGAACCCCCTGTGAGACTGCCATTGACAGCACTCGAAATCATGACCGAGGATCAGCTTAACTACCTGCAGGCCTGGCAAAAATCTGCATACGATGCCGGTCTCATCGGCTGTGACTACCCGGTCGACGTCGGCGGCGGTGGTCGGACCGACTGTCAGCGGGTTGCCAATGCGGAGATGATCGCTGCAAAAACACCCTTTTTGCCTAATATTATTGGGCTGGGTATGGCTGCACCCACTGTGCTTTACCATGCCTCGGACGAATTGAAACAGAGGCTGTTGCCGCGATTGTTTTCCGGTGAAGATATCTGGTGTCAGGGGTTTAGCGAACCCGAAGCGGGCTCCGATCTGGCCAGTGTGCAGACCTTTGCAGAGCGCAAAGGAGACAAGTGGGTGATCAATGGCCACAAAGTCTGGACTTCTCTAGCGCATTTTGCCGAGTGGATGATTCTTCTTCTGCGTACCGATAAATCGCAAAAACACGACGGGTTATCCTATTTTGTTGTCCCTATTCGCGCCGCCTTGGGTAGCGGAGTGACGGTGCGGCCGTTAATCAAAATTACCGGCGAGACCGGTTTTAATGAGGTTATTTTTGATAATCTGGAAGTGGATGATAGCTTGCGTCTCGATGAGGTGGGCAAGGGCTGGCAGGTAGCGATGACGACCCTGCTACACGAAAGAGGGGCAGGGGAACTGCAGACGCCGCGCTCTGGCGGATTGAAGAGCAAGTCCAGCCATGCCACCAACGCGGCGGGTTTGTTGGCATTGGCCAGAAAAACGCAACGGGGGAGCAAACCGGCTTCGGAGGACCCTCTTTTCAGAGATAAGTTGATGCGGCAAGTCATCAGAGAGGAAGCCCTAAAACAAAATCAACGACGGGCGCAGGTGCCCGCACTGCTGGATCACCCCATGCGGTTGGCGCTGCAGAACAAGTTGTTATCCAGTGAGATCTTCCAGGATACTGCGGCCCTGGCCGTGGAGGTGACCGGGGCTAGCGGTTCTCTTTATCTGGGCGACGAAAATGCACCCGCGGGGGGGCAGTGGCACATGTCCTATATGAACTCATACGGAATGACCATTGCCGCAGGCACCAGTGAGGTGCAGCGCAATATCCTAGGTGAGCGCGTGCTTGGCATGCCCAAGTCAAAATGAAGGAGAGCACCATGGCACAGCCCAAGAATTTTGGCTTCGGCGAAGAGGCCGTTCTACTCAAGGAATCGGCAGCAAAATTCTTTGCCGAAAACTTTCCAACAGACCGTTTACATGCACTGGTTGCAGCAGATTCAACGCCAAATCGTATGCCAGAGTGTATATGGACCAGGGATTTGTGGCAGCAAATGGTAGATTTGGGTTGGACCATGTTGGCTGTGCCCGAGAGCGCCGGTGGCATAGGCATGCCGGCAGTTGCTGTGGCTGGCCTGGCGGAAGAACTGGGGCGCGCGGCTTTTCCAAGTCCTTTGCTGGGCACAATCAATGCAACCTATGTTCTGGCAGCGGCCGGTAGGGGTGCCGAAACGGCGCTCATGGACATTGCCGAGGGGCAATCGGCAACGCTGGCGATTACCAACCGGCAGGGATCGTGGGAAGCGGAAGATACCGATGTTGAATGTAGCGGGGGCAAACTTAACGGCACTGCCTGGTTTGTACAGGATGCGCGCAAGGTGGATAAGTTTCTGGTGAGCGCTCGCACCGAGGCAGGCATCTCTCTTTATTGGGTTGCAGCTGATGCAGCCGGGCTGAGAATACATCCAGACGCGATAATCGATCTAACCAGGGATCAAGGCCATATCAGTTTTGAGAATGTAGAGGCAGTTGAGTTAACAGACGAGGGGGTGGCGGCATTGAGCAAGGCCTTTCCGGCGATCTGGACAATGCTCGCGGCCGATATAGCCGGTGCCGCCGAGTGGTTGCTGCAAGCGACAGTTGAATATGTCTCTGTGCGCAAGCAATTTGAACACCCACTAGGTTTTTTTCAGGCAGTGAAGCACCCACTGGTTAACGTAATGATTCAGGTCGATGAAACAAGATCACTGGTGTACAACGCGGCCTGTGCCATTGACACCGAGCCTGGCGCGGCAGTGAAATATGCCCACATGGCAAAGGCGTCAGCCTCAGAGACGGCCGCCTTTGCTGCCAGTCGTGCTGTACAATATCACGGGGGTATTGGCTTTACCTGGGAGTGTTTTGTCCATCTGTATTTCAAACGAGAAAAGCACAGTCAACTGCTATGGGGCGATGCCGCATGGCACAGAGCTCGTCTGGCCGATATTTTGATCGTCGCAGCCTGATAGCCGCGGGCGGCCCAGCGGATGTCCTGGGAGGTGCACATTGCGGGGTGGACCCGTCCGTGGGGAGGCAATTGAATAGCAACATTGAGATAGTTTTTCGGTGCGGCGTATAATAATGCTCTGGAGGAGGACCCTATGTATCGCAATAGTGCCGACAGTGACCTGATTTTTACACCGGAGGACATTGCGCTATTCCGGGAGTCGCCATTTGCGAGTTGGATGGAGCGCTTGACTCTGGAAAACCCGGAGCATGGCATTAAGCCTGATGCCGGCAGTGATGATCCTGCCGACATTCCAGTGCCTGGAGACAATGGCTCGGATTCTGCGGAGGGCATGGATTACAAGGATCTTAAATATCCGGGGGAACCACAGCTTGACGATTTGCAGGCCGGGGGCCGGCGAGTCGAATCAATAAACTGGCAGCTCGAGGAACCGTTGCGCCTCGCCAAGACCGAGAGAGCCATGTGCGATGGCGCAGATTTTATTGTCAACGGGCAACTCGCCATTGGTGTCCTGTCGGGTGCAGCAAATTTACTAATGCGCACCACCGGAGAATCAGCGCTGGGAAATTATCTCTACCTTCCCTGCGATAGCCCCACCCGCACCACTCCACACTCGACCTTTCGTCTGTGTTTCCTGGCCGATA
>JABHWT010000309.1 GCA_018657645.1 Halieaceae bacterium
CCGCCATCTCCACCAAATTAGCAAACCGCTCCACGTCCACTCGCTGGGCAACGCCCAGCTCACCCAGTACGGACTTAAACAATTTCTCCTGTTCGCGCCTATTTTCTTCCGACATTCCTCTCTCCTGACATCGACATACGCAGTGGGTTACTATTTTCGAACAGGCTCTCGATAAGTACAAGGCGCTAAAATACGGTATCATCAGCCTCGCAGTAAAACTCGCCTCGGGAGGAGCACTTGTCCAAGCTTAGCAATTTTACCTATGATGAACTATTCATTGGTCAAACCGCGCGCTATACAAAGTGCATAGAGCAGCGGGATATTTTGCTTTTCGCGGCGGTATCCGGCGATGTTAATCCGGTGCATCTGGATCCGGAATTCGCCGCTACCACGCCCTTCAAGGAACCCATTGCCCACGGCATGTTGACGGGGGCGATTATATCTGCCGCTATTGCCCTTGAACTGCCGGGCCCGGGAAGCATCTATCTTAGCCAATCGCTACGTTTCCACAGACCTGTAAAAATAGGTGATACTGTCACCGTAGAGCTAGAGATCTCTGCCAAGCGCGACGGCAAACAGTTCATTACGCTTCAGTGCAGCGCATTTAACCAGCACAACAAACAAGTTGTCAGCGGAACAGCGGAAGTTAAGGCTCCCGAGCAAAAGCTGGAGCTGGAACGACCAGCGACCCCCGATATCGAAATACGACAAAGCGCTGCAGTTTCTCAGGCGGGAACTTCCTCCCCCGCCTGCTCTACAAACTGGCGATAATCCAGGTACATCAGGCGCAGCAATACAACCGCCTGGGCGCTACCGGGGTCGGCCGCCAACACCATAACATTGGTTTCACCTTCCTCCTGAGTTGCGGCAGATACTCCGAAAACGACCACATTGTTGTCATGCTCGGCCTCAAACACCTTAATTTCTTTCTTCTCATTCAGTTCCCGGGCAAGATTGGCGACTAATAGTTTCAGGCTGGCGCGAAAAGCACCAAAATTTATTTTGCCCCGATATTCACTGCTGTCCAGGGCCACATCGAAGCGAACTGTAGAATTATCCTCCATTTCGACCGTTGTCAGGCCCAGGGAAGCGCCCTTGCACAATTCCTTGAAAATATTCTTGGCATCGGTTCTGCTCGACGCCAGAAAGGCCTGGTGCAAGAGATTGGTTGCTATTAGCAGAAATTTTTCCCGTGGAATTGTTTGAGCCTGCAGCTGGGACATGAAAACCTCTCTCAATAATGACCGGCAAGTCTAAACCTTGCTCTGGGCAAATACCAGCAACCCAATATCCAGTACGGCTACAACAAACTCAAGCTGGCTCTGGTATGATTCGCACCCCAATTACATGAGGATGTTGACAATGACGGCGTTGAGGCGCAACAACACGCCCTGGCACCCGGTCGCGGCCGCAGATCTGGAATGGACCACCGACCACAACCCCAGCTCTCGCCAGTTTGACGATATCTACTATTCACGCGATGGAGGATCGGAGGAAAGTCTCCATGTGTTTATCAAGGGGAACCAACTTACCGACCGCTGGCAAAAACGCCCTCAGTCAACATTCTGCATTGCTGAGCTGGGTTTCGGCACTGGGCTCAATTTCCTGCTGACCTGGCAAGCCTGGCAGGCCTCTCCAGCACCACGCCCCCGGCTTCACTACCTGGCTATTGAGAAGCACCCCCTGACTAAATCTGACCTGGAACGGGCTCTGGCGGCATGGCCAGATCTGGCAGGGGCTGCCTCGACCTTGCTGAATCACTACCCGGAGTTGATTCCAGGCCAACACCGGGTTGTTCTTGCGGATGGTTCCCTGATATTGGATCTATGGTGGGAGGATGTCGGTGCTGCCCTGCCCGACCTGGCCCAGCACGGTAGAAAATTTGTCGATGCCTGGTACCTGGATGGCTTTTCCCCTGCTCGCAACGCCACCATGTGGAGTCATCCTCTATTTGCCGAAATGGCAAGAGCCAGTAAACCTGGAGCAACCTTTGCAACATTTACTGCGGCAGGGGATGTTCGTCGTGGATTGTCGGCCGCCGGTTTCGAGGTAGACAAAATGCGTGGTTTTGGACACAAACGCGAGTGTTTGCGGGGGCAGCTTAAGAAAACAGCAATAGACACTCTACCCCCCGGTATTCCCTGGGATATCCCTCGTGTCAGTTCACCACCTCCGACTACTGCATTGGTCATCGGGGCCGGCATTGCAGGGTGCACCGCAGCTGCCGCACTGGCCCGGCGTGGCGTAAAAGTAACAGTCCTGGAGAAGGGCCCGGTTGCCGGTGCCGCTTCGGGAAATGAACAGGGCATACTCTATACAAGGCTGTCGCGCAAACACTCCACACTGACTGACTTCGCGCTACAGAGTTTCTGCTTTGCCCACCGCTATTACGGGGAGCTATTTAGCGCTGGACAACTCATCGAGGACATCGATGGCGCGCTCTGTGGCAGTTTTCACCCGATCGGTGACCCGCGAAAAATGGGGAGCATCGGAGAATTACTACACTCTATCCCAGAATTCGCACGGGTAGTCGACGCCCCGCAGGCAAGTCAAATTCTGGGCGAGGAGTCCGCCGAGGGCGGTTACTGGTTTCCACGATCGGGGTGGATGCGCCCGCCGTCAACCTGCCGGGCCCTGCTGAACTCGCCCTGCATTGAACTGCTGGAGGAAACAGGCGAGGTGTCACTGGTATCGAGCCCGGGCAGTTGGAGCGTATCCGCTGGCGGTAAAACACTGGCCCAGGCTGATTGTGCGGTTATTGCCACCGGAGCAGATGTGGCGGCAATCGAGGAGCTTAAGTGGCTACCGGTACAGTCGATA
>JABHWT010000392.1 GCA_018657645.1 Halieaceae bacterium
AAAAACCCCGCCTTTACATAGGCCGCCTCGTCCACTCCTGGCGGGACCCGGGTGCTAATTAGATCCAATAGGAACTCCTGCTCTTCGGGCGGAGGATTTTTTAATAGCTCTACCAGTGATGCGACCTGTTCTGCACTCAGGGGTTTGGCGGGAATGTTTTGGCTGGCGCGCTCGGCCACGTGTTTGCGATATGCATCTAGCACAATGGGGCTCCTTGAGTTGGCAAAATCTTCCGCGATAACGATTTAATGGCGGAATGATTGGAGGTGAAACAGGCCGCAAATTATATCCTAAAAGGACAATAAGATAAATAAATCAAGTGCTTATACCGTGCATTCACAGTGGTGATACCGTACACTCAAACCGGCGCTAATCGTTGAGGAAGTCGCCGGATACAATGCCATCCCCGCCTACCAAGGGGCCGCTCCAAGATGTTGATCTTAGTGAGATAAAGGCCTTTCTTTTGTGTGAAACTCCGCGTGCCTGGGTGGACTGGGCGCTGTCGAATGTGTCGATTCTGCTGCTGGATCATGCCAATTGTGAGATGAAAGCAGCTCAATCTGCACAGTCGGTCATATGGAAATACGGTATGGGTAGCGCGGCAGCGTTACCGGATGGAACTGGATCAGCGACATCTAAAGCGAGAATACATCGTTACACAATGCTCAACAAACTGTCGCGATTAGCCCGGGAGGAATTACGGCATTTCGAGCAGGTAATAGCTATAATGAAAAAGCGTCGCATAGACTATCAGCCACTTTCTGCGTCGGGGTATGCCGGTGAACTTCACAGACAAAAGCGAACCCATGAACCGGCCCGCCTTGTAGATACCCTTCTGATAGGCGCCATTATCGAGGCCCGCTCCTGTGAACGATTTGCCAGATTGGTCCCGGTGGTGGATGAAAGCTTGTCCCAGTTCTTTGGTTCGCTACTCAAATCAGAGGCGCGCCATTTTCAGGATTATCTGCAGCTGGCGAGCGCATACAGCTCCGAGCAGGAGGTGGTGCAGCGCCTACCACAGCTGCTGGCAATAGAGAGTCAAATGATCGAGGGGACTGCCGAGGAGTTTCGCTTTCACAGCGGTGTGCCGAAGGCTGCATATTAGCTCACAAAGCACATTATAATTAAGTTGTAACTAGCTGTTTATTAAGAAATTATGTAGATATATATTTGTGGAGGATGCCTCGATAAACCAGCCTTTAGTGGCCCAGTCACCCAACACCCAGCGGGTACCCGCATGACCATCGTGTCGAGCGGGGCGGTGCGTGTGGCCGTGAATCAATTGCCTGGCCCCAGCGAGGTGCATTGCTTTTTCCACCGACGTCTCGGTCACGTCCATGATATCTTCGGATTTGCCGCTGGTTGCCTCCTTGCTTTTCTTTCTGAGTTGGTCAGCAATTATACGTCGCTGATCCAGACTATGGCCCAGAAATTCCTTCTGAAAGTCCGTGGACCGGGCTACCGCTCTAAACTGTTGGTACTGTGTATCGCCACTGCACAGGGTGTCGCCGTGCATCAGAAGAGTGGATTCTCCATAAAGCTCAATGACTGTGGGATCAGTGAGTAGGTGTCCACCGACCGAATGGCAAAATGCCTCGCCCAGCAGAAAGTCTCGATTTCCCTGCATCAGAAACAGCTTTGGACCAGACGCGGTAAATCTCCGTAGCATACCTGCGGTATCGCGTGCGATGGCCGAGTCGTCGTCATCGCCTAGCCATGCCTCAAATAGATCTCCCAGGATATAGAGGCGTTCACAGTCCTTGTGTTGGCCCAGAAAACTTGCCAGTGCCCTGCTGACCTCAGGCCTGGCGGAATCCAGGTGAAGGTCAGATATGAACAGGGTGGTGGACACCAGAGTCAGCCTGGTCGTGAACTAGCGCATTACTCAGAGGTGCCTTAGCCATCTGAGACAGTAATAGATTCAATGATTACGTTTTCTGCTGGCACATCCTGATGACCACCACGACTGCCGGTTGCAACTGCGCGGATTTTGGTTAACACATCCTCGCCATCTGTTACCTTACCGAAGACTGCATATCCCCAGCCCTGCGTATTCTTGCCTGTGTGATTCAGGAAGTCGTTGTCGCTGATGTTAATGAAGAACTGCGCCGTGGCTGAGTCCGGGTCCGAGGTTCGCGCCATGGCAATAGTGCCATGGTCGTTTTTTAGACCGTTGTCAGCCTCGTTGGCAATGGGTTCACCGCATGACTTTTGATTCATATCGAGGTCAAAGCCGCCTCCCTGGATCATGAAGTTATCGATGACGCGGTGGAAAATAGTGCCATCGTAGAATCCATCCTGGACATAGTTTAGAAAGTTGGCGACGGTTTTCGGGGCCTTTTCGGCGTCCAATTCCAGTTTGATATCGCCAAAAGTGGTTTGAATGATGACCATTAATACGTTCCTTCGGTAAGGGGGGAAAATCCGGGCAATGATACGGACTTTTCCCCTAGACGCATAGACCCAGCTCGAAAGATTCGTTGGGATGCCCGCTTCCGATTATTCAGTTCCAAAACGGATAGCACTAGTTGATAGCCCCTACTATAGCTATAATACGCGCCCGTTTTGCATCCCTGACTCGAAGGACTTATGGAAAATACCAAGGCCAACAATTTTCTGCAGACGATTATTGCAGATGATATCAAAGACGGCATAGTCAAGGAGGTGGTTACCCGCTTCCCGCCCGAACCCAATGGCTTTCTCCACGTAGGTCATGCGAAGGCGATTTGTTTGAATTTTGGATTGGCTGAGACCTATGGTGGACGTTGTAACCTGCGTTTTGACGATACCAACCCCGAAAAAGAGAGCCAGGAGTATATCGATTCGATTCAAGAGGATGTGCGCTGGTTAGGCTATCAATGGAGCGGTGATGTGCTGTTTGCATCCACTTACTTTGACCAATTTTTTGCCTGGGCCATTTATCTGGTTGAAGCGGGAAATGCCTATGTGTGTGATCTCAGTGCTCAGCAGGCACGGGAATATCGGGGTACGTTGACCGAGGTAGGCAAAAACAGTCCTTATCGTAATCGCAGTATCGAGGACAACCTGGGACTGCTGGAGGCTATGAAGGCGGGGGAATTTGCCGATGGCGAGAAAGTCCTGCGCGCAAAAATCGATATGGCTTCGCCCAACATGAATATGCGAGACCCTATTTTGTACCGAATTCGCAAGTTGCCGCATCATCAAACTGGTTCCGACTGGGTGATCTATCCTACCTATGACTTTGCCCATGGACAGGAAGATGCAATCGAAGGAATAACACATTCCATTTGTACGCTGGAATTTGAGGATCATCGCCCCCTGTACGATTGGTTCCACCAGCACTTGCCCATTGGCAACAAGCCAAATCAGTATGAGTTTGGACGGCTTCACCTGAATTACACGGTAACCAGCAAGCGTAAATTGAAGCAATTGGTGGATCAGGGTTTCGTGTCGGGATGGAATGACCCGCGGATGCCTACCCTGGCTGGGTTAAGGCGTCGTGGTTACACGGCTCGTGCAATCCGCAAGTTTTGTGACATGATAGGGGTGACTCGCAGCGATGGTATTGTCGACGTCGCCATGTTGGAGCATGCCATTCGCGACGACCTGAACGAAAATGCGCCACGGGCTATGTGTGTGCTGAATCCTCTCAAGGTGGTATTGACTAATTACCCCGAGGGACAGGTGGAGGAGTTGATGGTGCCGGCTCACCCAAACCGGGAACAAATGGGCGAGCGTCTGGTTCCATTTAGTGGTGAGTTGTTCATCGACGCCGAGGATTTTCGCGAGCAAGCCAACAAGAAATTTAAAAGGCTGGTGATCGGCAAGCGAGTCAGGCTGCGTAATGCCTACGTGATTGAGGCCGACGAGGTCGTTTGGGATGATGCGGGTAAAATCTGTGAGGTGCGGGCTCGCATCATAGAGGATACCTTGGGCCGCGATCCCGCGGATGGAGTAAAGGCCAAGGGTGTTATTCAGTGGGTATCGGCGGATCGAGGCGAACGAGCCCAAGTCAGGGTTTACGACCGTCTCTTTACAGATGAAGCGCCCGACAGGGGCGACAAGAACTTTTTGGACTACCTGAACCCCAATGCACTTCGCACTATTGAGGAGGCGATGATTGAGCCCTCTCTGACCGAGGCCTTGCCCGAGCAAAATTTTCAGTTTGAGCGGATTGGCTACTTTGTGGCAGATCGATACGATCACAGCGCCGCTGCACCCGTGTTTAACATGACAATTGGTCTACGAGATACCTGGAATAGTTGAATCTATTATGAGCCTTTATTTATACAACACCATGGGTGGCGTCAAGCAACTCTTCGAACCACTGGTTCCAGACCGGGTAACAATGTATGTATGCGGCCCAACGGTATACAACCTGGCACATATAGGTAATGCCCGGCCTGTCGTAGTGTTCGACACGCTTTTCCGGCTCCTGCAAAGCCAATTTAGTCAGGTAACCTATGCTCGTAATATTACGGACGTGGAGGACAAAATACTGGAGGCGGCAAAGGCGAGCAATCGGAGTATTTCATCAATAACTGACGAGTACACCACTAAATATCGAGAGGACATGGCGCAGCTCAATGCGCTGCAGCCCACACTGGAACCACAGGCTACCCACAACATAGAGCCGATGATTGAACTAACCCGCTCCTTGATTGCCCGTGGGCACGCCTACGAGTCGCAGGGGCACGTGTTGTTCGCCGTGGAGTCTATGGCGGAATATGGCAAGCTTTCCGGTCGATCCCTGGACGATATGCTAGCTGGAGCGAGAGTTAAGGTGGCCGACTACAAGCGGCATCCCGGGGACTTTGTTTTATGGAAGCCCGCAGCAGAGGAGGAGCCGGGTTGGGACAGCCCATGGGGGCATGGCCGACCAGGATGGCATTTAGAGTGCTCAGCGATGATTCGCGAGCACCTGGGTGAAACCATAGACATTCACGGGGGGGGGCGCGATTTGATTTTTCCACACCACGAGAATGAAATCGCTCAAAGCTGTTGCAGTCGCGACGGGGATTACGTGCGCTACTGGATGCATAATGCCTATCTTGATATCGATGGAGAGAAAATGTCCAAATCGCTGGGCAACTTCCGAACCGTTAGAGAGTTACTAAAAAGCTACCGAGGAGAAGTGTTGCGTTTTGCGCTATTGTCAGCGCACTACCGCTCTCCTTTGAATTTCTCCGTGGAATTGTTGGATCAGGCCGAGGCAACCCTATCTGGGCTTTATAACGCGTTGCGAGAGGTAGAGGGCGTGCCACCGCATAGCAGGGTAGCGCTGGCAGACGAGCCATTTTACGCAGCCATGAACGATGACCTCAATACCCCGGTGGCTATCGCGGAGATTCACGCCCTGTCAAAAGCGATGAACAAGGCGGCCCCCGAGGATAAACTCGGGTTTAAGGCCCGCATCCTGGCGGCGGGGGAGCTGCTTGGAATACTGCATCAGGACCCCAGGACCTGGTTGCAGGGTGCAGCAGGGGAAAAGGGGGTGACAGCTGAGCAGGTAGAGGCCTTGATTGAGGAGCGAATTGCAGCAAAGCTTGCGCGTGACTATGCTCGCGCCGATGAGATCCGGCAACAGCTTCTGGAGCAGGGAGTGATATTGGAGGATAGCAGGGAGGGGACCAAGTGGCGCCGCGAGAGCACCGGTTAGTGCGCCCCCGGAAGGCCGGCCCCCGGAATAATCCGCCCTATTAACTCAGGCTTCTTTCCCCGGATATAACGCTCTGCTGGATCAGGGTGTTGATGGTCATCGGGCCCACGCCCCCCGGAACCGGTGTATAGGCACTGGCTTTCTCGGTGAGTGCAGATAACTCGACGTCGCCAATGCCGCCGGGATGATATCCGGCATCAATCACTACCGCACCTTCTTTAACCCAATCCGCCTTGATGAATTCGGGGCGACCCACTGCGCCGACGATAATGTCGGCCAGGGCGACCAGGGCGGGCAGGTTCTGGGTGCGAGAGTGGCAAATAGTGACGGTGGCATGCTCCTGCAACAGCATCATCGCCATTGGTTTTCCCAGAATAGGGCTGCGGCCGACAACGACCGCGTGCTTGCCTTTGATCTCTATTTCGTAATGTTTCAAAATACGCATAATACCCTGGGGGGTGGCGCAGCCGTAGGCCTCCTCGCCCATGGCCATGCGACCGAATCCGAGACAGGTCACCCCGTCCACGTCCTTGTGCAGGGCTATAGCGTCGAAACACCGGCGTTCGTCAACCTGCTCTGGAACAGGGTGCTGCAGCAGGATGCCGTGTACATCCGGGTCCTTATTCAGTTCTTCAATTTTTGCCAATAGTTCCTCGGTAGTGGTAGAGGAGGGCATTTCGACGGCCAGAGACTCCATACCGACTCGACGACAGGCATTGCCCTTCATTTTGACGTAGGTAGCAGAGGCCGGGTCATCGCCCACTAACAGGGTCGCGAGAATAGGCGTCTTGCCGCCTGAATTCGCCTTTAATTGCTCCACCCTTGCGAGCAATTCGGCCTCGGACTGTGCCGCCAGCGATTTACCATCCAGAACTTGTGCTGCCATAACGGGAAACTCCCTCTATTAAAATAATCCGGTGGCTAGTGATACGCCTGCTCGGAGGCTGCGCATTGTGCCATGCCCCGGTAGTATTGTGGAAGAGAGCTGACCTAATACCGAAATATTTTTTTTGCGTTGACGCTCTCAATTCGGGTGAGTATCATGCGCCCTCCTGAAATGGAGCCGCACGGCTCGTAGACTTGGGAAATCGGGGTATAGCGCAGTCTGGTAGCGCGCCTGCTTTGGGAGCAGGATGTCGGGAGTTCGAATCTCTCTACCCCGACCAATACTGTTCCTGGCTATAAACCGGAAAATGAGCCCTCTTCCGGATTTGCCACAACCGGTATCCAACGCTTTTGGGCCGGTGCCTGTTAAGCCCCTCGTAGCATTCATCGTTGGCCATGAGTATCTGTGCAGTCGGCGATTGCCGGTGGCCGGTTGTTTATAGTAAATTGGAAAAAGGCTCCGTCTGGTATAACCGTTATTAAGGTACTTCCGTTGAACAACCAAGTCAGGAACAGACGGCAGATCACACACTTGAATCTGATTGAACTCAAGATTTGGCAATTAGCATTTAATTCTAGCGCGCATGCTGTTTAGCTCCCCCGTATTTCTGTTTGCCTTTCTGCCTCTGGTTTTAGTTCTATACTACTGCTCTCCTTTATGGCTGAAAAACATTACCCTGCTGTTGAGCAGCCTCCTATTCTATGCATGGGGAGAAGTTTTCTACGTCGCGATTATGGTGGTGTCCATTGCGTCTAACTACGTCTTTGGTCGTCTGATTCACATTACCTTTACGCCCACATTGAAAAGACTCTGGTTGATAGCTGGAGTCATGGTTAACGTGTTGCTATTGATGGCATTCAAATATGCCAATTTTATTGCAGATAATGCCAATATTGTTATTTCATGGCTTGGTGGTGAGGCAGTATTACTGGAACCGGTTCATCTGCCCCTTGGAATTTCATTTTTTACCTTTCAGGCGCTTTCCTACATAGTAGATGTCTATAGGAAGCAAGTCCCATCACAGCGCAACATATTCAATCTGGCTCTCTATATCTCACTGTTTCCACAATTGATAGCTGGTCCCATCGTGCGCTACCACGATGTGTCTGCGCAAATTGATGGACGAGTGCATTCAATAGACAAATTTTCCAGCGGCGTCCGCCGTTTTATATACGGGCTGGCAAAAAAAATGCTGGTAGCAAACCCGTTGGGCGAGGTTGCAGATATCGTATTCGCTCTACCTCCGGGCGAACTAGCCATGCCTTTGGCCTGGATCGGCATACTAACCTACACACTACAAATCTACTTCGACTTTTCCGGGTACTCCGACATGGCGATCGGGCTGGGGCGAATGTTTGGTTTTCGCTTTCTTGAGAACTTCAATTATCCCTATGTTTCCCGCTCGGTTCGTGAATTCTGGCGCCGATGGCATATTTCCCTCTCGACCTGGTTTCGCGATTACGTGTACATTGCGCTGGGAGGAAACCGGCTGAGTTCCTCCCGAGTATATGCTAATTTGCTAGTGGTCTTTGTACTCACTGGTTTTTGGCACGGAGCCAGTTGGAATTTTCTGGTTTGGGGTTTGTTTCACGGGACGTTCCTCATGCTGGAACACGCGGGATTTTCACGTGTACTAGAGAAAATGCCAGACGCTGCTCGCCACCTGTACCTGCTCGCCATCGTCATCGTGGGGTGGATTTTTTTTCGTGTCGACAGCCTGCCTCAGGCGGTTGCGTTTATCGGCGCAATGGGCGATATAAGCAGTGCTGGGATAACGCCGTACAGGCTGGCGCAGGTTGTATCCAGTGAGGCAATACTGGCTTTTACTGTTGGCGCACTATTATCCTTCCCCGTATTTCCCTGGTTAACACAGCGCCTACATGCCAGCGTCGAGGGCAATCCGGCTTCGATCATGTTCTTGAGAATACCGCAATTTATGATGTTAGGGGGCCTGTTGTTCCTGGCCGTGTTGAAAATGGCCTCGTCAACCTATAACCCCTTTATCTACTTCAGGTTTTAGGCAATGCAACCATCAATTAAACTGCGAAGGCCGCGTCTCTACCAGGTGCTTGTTTGTGGTTTTTTTATCCTGGCGGTAGGTGTGCCAGCAGTCCAGTATTTTGCTCAAGACTATCAGAAGTTCTCCGCGATGGAAAAACGGGCCTTGAGCCCCAGGCCCTCGCGCCCTTCGACTTCTGCTGAGTTGGAGCAATTTCCAAAAAGGTTTGCCCAATACTATGCGGACTACTTTGGCTATCGAGAGCCCCTGATTCGTTTGTACCGACGCATAAAATCCGCGCTCGGTGATTCGCCCGCAGCAGATGTCACCATCGGGAAAGATGGTTGGCTGTTTCTGGGGTCTATTAAGCCTGGTTATTCGAAGTACTCCGACCCCATTGGAGATGCCCGGCATGTAAACCGGTATACGAGCCAGCAGCTACAAGACGCCGCTGAACGGTTTGCGGACATTGCATACTGGCTGAAGGAGCAGGGCGTCGAGTATGTGCTCCTTATCACGCCTAACAAACACACGGTATACGCCGAAAAACTGCCTTTTTACATTGAGCAGGAAAATGTGGAGTCGGCTACGGATCAACTGGTTGAGTACTTAAGAGAACACACTTCGGTTAACGTAGTAGATTTGCGCGCGACCTTGATTGCCAGTAAGAATGAGGGACAGCTGTACTCTAAAACGGATACCCACTGGAATGCGTTGGGAGCAAACATTGGCCAGCAGGTGTTAATGGAAACTCTGCAGGGCCTATTTCCAGGCCGCGTCAAACCAAAGCGATTTGAAGTTATACCAGCGACTTCATCGGCCAAAGACCTTGGCATTCAGGTTGGTCGGGAAAATGTGATAGAGCAGGATTATATGCCAGTGTTTGACCGGGACTGTGAGCCTGTTCGATACCCGAAGGAGGGAAGAGAAAAAGGACCGTACACCTATGTCTGTGAAGGGCAAGACCTTAATGTCGTGGTATACCAGGATTCTTTTTTCACCGCCCTGCAGCCCTACTTTTCCAGGCAGATAGGACGCTCAACTTACCTATGGGATAATTCCACCTTTAAATCTCTGCGCAATACAGTGGTCAACAAAGCGCGGGATCTTGTCATTGAGCAGCTGGTGGAGCGGCGGCTACCCTATATACCGGTAGAGAATCAGGGATTTCGTCAGTCGCCGAACAAACAGTATTTCGAGGCCAGCCAGACTATATTGTTCGACAACGATTTTTCCCGGTTGCGTTACAACTCCAATCTCGCCGCTCGGGAAATGGTAGACGGTGCGCTGGAGGTCTCGGTTTCCGGAGACAACCCGGCCATCCGCTTTCTGAGACTCCCTTTTCGCTCTGACAGAAAATATGTTCTACGCCTGCAAATGACGTCTTCGGTAGATTCCAATCTGGTGCTGCGACTATCGGAACGTAATTTTGATCCTAAGGAACCGTTTGCCGGTTATTTGTCCGAACGGCTGGATATAAAAGCAGGTGATAATGACCTGTACATCAGATTCAGCCACCCCAGGATTGGTCCACTTATCAGGTTAAAACCATTGGAACGGCCTGGAGAACTCTCTTTCCACAACGTGCAAATACGCGAAATTGAATCAAGGCAGTGATTTGGGCTGCGACGACAAATGGACATCGATCGCTCGCCCCAATCCCACCAAATCAAAGGCTAGAGCTTTTTCTTCGAAAGCATTGAGGTAGGCCGTTACATTACGTGCCGTTAGCAGGCCTTTTCGCCTGGCAACTGCATCTATCATCCATCTGTTGATGGACACGTGAAAATGAGAAGTATCTTTGTATTTGCTAATGTCATCAACGAACGCTCGAGTATCCCATCCATAAACTTCAACATTAGGCATGGCATCACTCAGCTTCGCCAGTGATCGAACCATCGCCATATAAATGGCCGCCTTATCGCGGTCCGCCTGGGCCCACATGGCGTAGCGAACACGAAAGTGAGGAGGAAACACAAGAATAAACCTGGTGTCTGGGTGCTGCCGGGCATGGCTGATTAAATACTGATCTATATAATCGGATGCCGCAGTTATGCGCTGCGTCAGGTTTGGATCCGTAGTAATCAGGCCTTCTGCCGCACGCTCCGCCGTATTTTTTATCTCCCGTTGCATGCGCTGCAACTGTAAATCATTGCCGGTATTGAGCCACTGATCAAGTCCACCATAACGAGCCTGGTGTCGAGGCTTGTTGAACCACGCGTTGGGCCTATCCAGTGTTTTTTTGCGACCCACGCACTCGCGCGACTGCGAAAGAACCAGCAGGCAACGAAGAAAGCGGTCGTTGAAATAGGCTGTGATGTCATTCAATCGGCTCTCATCGTAAAGGAAGTCAAACATGGAACTTTCGTAGCGAGGATGTGTGGTCGTGAGGTTTATAAAAGAATAATCCAGAGAATAAACTACTTGTGCGATAGTTTTTTTCTGCAGTGCATAGTTCAAGAGCAAAGACCTTTCAAGATAGTTACCACCCGCTATAGACAAGTTGACGAAATTGCCACCGAGGGTCTCTGAGGCATGCTTGGCA
This sequence comes from Halieaceae bacterium, assembly GCA_018657645.1. GTDB lineage: Bacteria > Pseudomonadota > Gammaproteobacteria > Pseudomonadales > Halieaceae > JBALVT01. The sequence goes on from JABHWT010000392.1 coordinate 11,072, forward strand.
GAAGTATTTTCGAGCAAACTGGTGCCTATTATTAGAGAGTCAAACTCGTAATTGTTGATGACACCAGCGGCCTGTAGCCGAAAATTTTCGTGGAGCAACCCGTCCTGCCGCAGCCATGGCTTGTGAAATATCTGGAGAGGGTCGTAAACATACAGAGCGCAAAAAAGGCATAACCACAAGATTGCCAATGTCGACATGAATGTGGCTATAGCCTGTTTGGGGGAGGACGCGAGACTCATCAGAAATTGAAATAAATAAATTCAGTGTAGGTCGAGATCGACATTAATACAGTGGCGCAAAAACAAAGCGTGCCGTACGCAATGGCCCGTCGACTCGAAAACAGAGCGGGTTTCCCCAGCGCCGGGTAATCAACCAGCTCCTGTGAACTGGGTAACAGTCGGACTGCGAGCAAAGCCACGCAGATGCACAGGTAAGCTTGCGCTGGCAATAGCATGCTTTCGCTAACGGTGACCCAGCTATTACTAATCCAGGATGACCTGGATTGTATATCGACCAGACCTGCTACCCAGGTGCTGGAGATCTCTATTTGATCTATGCGAATCATGCCCCCTAGTACTTTGAGGGCATCTGCCCATGTTTCGGCCCTGAAAAAGACCCAGGCCACGTTGACAAACTGAAACGTAATGAACCAGCCCATAAACCGGTTCATTCGATAGGGGCCTGCGACCCACAGCCGGTGAACAATAGTCGCCGCACCGTGAAGAATGCCCCAAAAAACAAAGTTCCATCCCGCACCATGCCATAAGCCGCCCAATACGAAGGTTGCCATTAAATTGAAGTAGAGAAAGGCTTGCCCCCTACGATTTCCGCCTAATGGGATGTAGATATAGTCACGCAAAAACCTGGATAAAGTCATGTGCCAGCGACGCCAAAAATCCTGAATATCCAGCGCTTTATAGGGTGACCAGAAGTTCAGCGGGAGCCTTATTCCAAACAATAATGCGGCCCCAATGGCCATATCCGTGTATCCGCTGAAGTCAAAATAGAGTTGAAATGTGTAACACAGGGACGTGCCCCAGGCGTCGAAAAAACTCAAGGTCGCCGAGTGGTCAAAGCCCGCTGTGGCCCACATAGCAAAGGTATCTGCTATGGCTACTTTCTTGAACAGGCCTATGCTCAATACAAAGAGCCCCGCGGCGAAATGCTCGGCCGGCCGCCTTTCTCCTGTAAAACTAAACTGTGGCATCATCTCTTTATGATGGACTATCGGCCCGGCTATCAACTGAGGAAAGAAGCTGACAAACAGGGCATAATTTAGAAAATCGTACTCTTTGGCAACACCGCGATAGGAATCAACCAGAAAGGCAATTTGTTGAAAAGTGAAAAACGATATGGCGAGGGGCAGAACGAGGTTGAGAGCCTGAACCGGGCTTGCCAGCACGAGGTTCAAGTTGTTGATAAAGAAATCGGCATATTTGAAGTAGGCCAGCAGCGATAGATTCGCACCAACGCCAATTCCAGTTAGCGCTCTTTTTCTTCCAGCAGCGTCCGCACTTAGTTTTCCAATGGCTGATCCCAGGAAAAAGTTGAAGAAGATAGAGCCCAACAGTAGAGGCAGGTAGTCTATCTTCCACCAGGAGTAGAAAAACAGTGATGCAATTACCAGGTACGCCTTGGCTAGCCGCGGGTAGTCCAATCCTCGCAGTAGATAAAAACCAGCCACTGAGATTGGTAGGAAGCAAAGCAGGAATTCTTGGCTGTTAAACAGCATTGTTATAGATTACCGATCAGAAAGTTCGACAAAACCCAAGCAGGCATAGTGAAACAGGAGTAGGGGACCGGGTCGCTACGTTTCTCATGGTCGATTGGTCGGCCGCAATTTTAACACGGCCTGGCGGGCTTATGAAACAGCGCCGACTCATTATAACTGGACGACCCTGTTTCTT
>JABHWT010000161.1 GCA_018657645.1 Halieaceae bacterium
AGGCCCAGGATTAACGCGGCGGCCTCCGCGGGGCTCCCGGTGAAGATCACGGCATCGAGGGAACCGGCCACACCCAGGATATGGGTAACAACGGCCTCTACATCATGTTGGCCCGTGTAGGTGTCATAGGTGTCCGCCTCCGCTACGAGCTCACCTCCGTGGCGGCCCAGGGCCTTCTTGAACGAGGCGGCAACATCCAGTGAATAATCGTAGTCCGAGGTCGTCACCAGCGCAAAGCGCTTGAAACGCAGCTGGTCGCGGCTGTAGCGTATAATCCTGTCGGTGGCGATTTCATCGGTTAGGGATAATTGGAAAATGTAATCGCCCGATCGCGCAATCCGCCGTCTCGAGCCCACAGAAATTAGAATGGTATCGCTGTCGTTGGTCAGGTGAGTAGGACCAAACGTTGCCCAGCCAGTGGGCGCCGAAATAATCGCCATGACCTTCTGATCGATAAGGTGCTGCACAATATCCATGGTTTGGCCGGCTTCACCGGCATTGTCATAGTGGACCAATTGCAACGCCTGCCCACCAATACCACCGGTATCGTTCAGTTTTTCTACTGCCAACTGCGCACCCCGATAAATCGCCTGGCCATAGTCCGCATCGGCACCGGTCTCCGGCCCCACGATACCCACCAGTAATGCTCGTTCAGGCTCGGTAGTGGCAGCCGGCGGCTCGGTGGCAAATACCACTGTACCACCGGGTTCAACGACAATGGGCTCCGGCGTGGGCTGCGGTTCCTGCTCCCTACCGCAAGCGGCCAGCAGCAGGCATGCCACAATAAAGGTCCGGGGCCAATGGGGAAAATTTTGCATAGCGAATTATGGAGAAGATTCCCGCCAGTTGTCCTTGACTGAAAGCAAGTAATTGGCAAGATCTTCGCCGATTACCAGAACATCTTCACTGCGATTGGTTCGCGCATAGTAACCGCGCCTGACCCTGTCCTTGGCACCGACCTCCAGTATGTAGGGCTCGGTTCGCTGCTCGTCAACAATATGAACACGAATTCTGGGCGAGTCGAGCCCCTGTTCAGAGGATTCGTTGTCGACAAAGGCTTTTACCTCGGCATCCTTGATCATAAACAGGCCCTCCAGCACGTTCTCCATCGAGGCCCTGGCCCGCGCCGGCTCAATGAGCTGCCACCTGCCCTCGTGGTGTTCCACCACCAGCCGCGATTGCCCAATGCGGTCCATTTCGAAACGCTTTAATTTCACCGGATCAAATGCCAGCAGTGATTTATCTCGCAGGTCGTAGGCATTTTTATTCGCCTCGGCTTTAACATCCGAGTGAATACGGTACACCCGGGGATCACCTGAAAACATCGCGTAGGCAATATTATGCGTCGGTCCCGCACCACCAAACATAATAGTGGTTTCAATACCTGCGGTCAGAAAAGTCATTTCAAGTGACGGTGTCTCCAGGCCCAATTCGCGCAATTTCGCAGCGTCGACTTCCTGAAACAGTGTGCGGTCTTTCCGCGCCTGAACGACATTGGTTAAAACCGACTCGATTTTCTCCTGGTCGCCCCTGGCGGTGATCGGCTTTTTCAGCCACCACTGCCCCTCGCGGCGGTGTACGCCCACCCGCACACCCTCGGCCGGGTTGGTTATCCAGAACTCGTCCACGGCATCGACGGTAAAAGGGAATAACTTCAGGTTCTCCTCTACCACCCGGTCCTTTTCCTCGGTCCGTTGCTCGACAAAATAGTAGCCGCCGGCAACCAGTACCAGAGCTATGAGCCAGAACAGGGTCTTTCTAGCGGCGTTCAATCCGCGGACCTGTTACGGGTGATCACCGCAAACCCCAGTAACATGATCAAAGAGGGCACAATAATAACCGACACCCAGAAAACCATCCGACCCTGGACCGCGGTCAGGGTCACAGGCGAAACCCCCGGAGCCTTCTTCCTGATCGAGATCAACAGGTTTTCCTGGGCCAACCAATTCACCATATTGAGAAACAAATCCCGATTGCCGGCCATCTGAATGTAGGAGTTGCTGACAAAGTTGGAATCACCCACCACAATCACCTTGCCCCATTGTTTCAGGTCCGGATTGGATTCGGCCTCGCCCGGGTCCGCGCCCTGTGGGTCCACTGCAATAGAGGTGACCGAAATAATATTCAGGGGACCGGCCACACCCGTGTCCTTGTCAAACTCGAGACTCTCTTCATCCAGAGTGCCAGACCGCTTCGCCCAACTGTTGTCACTGGTTTTAGCAAGATTGAGACTGCCGGTCGTCTTATCCTCGGCAATAGACACTGACTGGGCCATGGGAAAAAAAGTGGCTATCTCAAATTCAGCGGTAACAGGGTGCTCCTTGAAGTACTCGGAGACCACCGGTGTCAGATAGTTTCCACCAAATACCTGACTGAGCTTATCGATAATAATATCCTCGCCAACGTCGAATCCATAGGCCTTCAAGTAGCGGCCAAGCTGAGGCGGGTCGCCGGGGTCCAGCATGAACAAGGCTCTGCCACCGCCTCTGATATAGTCGGTTAACATTTCCATCTCCCGAGGCAGGGGCGCCGTTTTTGGGCCGGCAATCACCACCACTGCCGCATCCTCCGGCACGCCGTCAGATTCCAGCAACAGCAGGTCTCTCACCTCGTGATGCTCCTCTTCAAGCGCCTCCTTCACCGCCAGGTACCCCACATTATCAGTGCCGGTGAGGCTATTTTCGCCGTGGCCACTAAGGAAGTAGATGCGTTTGGTCTCCTTTCTCAACACTTTTAACAGGGCGTTTGTCAGCTTATTCTCCGTCTCAAAGCTGACAATTTCCTGTTTGTCCTGATATCTGATTAAGGTCGTCCGATAGGAGGTTACGCCATACTCGGCTGCTTCCAATGGGTTCTGGTCGGGATCGACAAACCAGTATTTGAAGTTGGGCGAGTAATAGGCGTATTCCTTCAATAAATCTGCCATTGTCTGACGTGTTCGCTCGTCGCTGCGATAAAAGGCAATAACCTCGACGTCGCCAGGCAAGGAACGGAGGGTCTTGATCGTCTGGTCTGCCAGCGTATAGCGACCTGTGTCAGTAAGGTCTACCCGCACCTTGTGGCGAACCGACATATAGGCGGTCATCACCAGGATCACTATAAAGACCAGGGTCATGAGCAGCGTATTGGCACCGTAGATTGTCGATCGCTTGCCGACAAAGGCTTGAATCAGGCCCAGCTGGGTATAGCTGAAAAATATTAAAAGAAGTGCACCCGCCCAGATTAAAGCCAGGGACAAATTGCCCCACTCGCCACTGATAGCATAGACAATGCCTCCGCCTACAGTTAGCAGCAATCCGACAATACCAGACACTACCGGGAACCCTGCTTTTCTTTGGTTTCCTACCACTGTTTGGACTCCATGCTTCGCAGTGAGAGAAAGATAAACAGCACGATCAGACCCAGGTAGTAAATAATGTCCTCGGAATCGACAACCCCCTTTGCCAGGCTCTCGAGGTGTTCGTTAATGGCAATGTAGCTAATGAATTTGCCAATGCCCGCAGACACGAAAGCACTGGAGTAACTCAGCAGCCAGAAACAGAACAGCAGGGCAAAGGAAACCGAGGCCGCTATGATCTGATTCTCGGTAATAGATGATGTGAACAGACCTATTGCAACAAAGGTACCTCCCAAAAGCACCAAGCCGAGATAGCCCGTCACCATGGGCATAACCTCGGGCTCTCCCAGGTACAGCAACAGCGCGGGATACACCAGGGTCGGGACGATCATCGCGAAAAAAACGGTCAGGCAGGCAAAATACTTGGCCAGGACAACATCAATGTCGCTAACCGGGTAACTTCGCAGCAATTCCAGAGTGCCGGATTTGCGTTCCTCGGCAATCAATCGCATGGTCAATAATGGCGTCATCAGTAACATCACAATACTGATATTGCCAAACAACGGCCTCACCACTGTCTCGTTAATGTTGAGCAGGTTGTGCTGGCGCCCTACCATGGGATTTGACTGAGCCTGAAAACTGATGACTGAAAATGACGCCAGCAGATTATAAAAGAAATAGCCCGTTACCAGCAGAAACATGGCGATAACAACATAGGCAATATAGGAGTTGAAGTAACTTCCCAGTTCCCGGCGATAAATAATACCAACACTTCGTATATTCATGGCTACTCCCGGGTGACCAGTTCAATAAATATATCCTCCAGGCTGGCGGAAATTGAACGCATTTCAAGTAACTCCCAATTTTTGGCGGCTATCACTGCTTGTAAATCCTTGCGCGGATTACATCCAGCACGAATACCCAGGGAAAAGCTGGCCGCCTCTGGCGCCGCACTGCTGTCTCGCTGAACATCGGTCACACCCTCGACCTGTGCCAGGGCAGCTTCTATTTCGGGGGCCGGGCCTTCGATCCGCAGCACCAGCCGGGTTGAATCCTCCATCTGGGATGCCAGGTTAGCCGGCGTGTCCATTGCCACCAATTTCCCCTGGTTGATGATAATCACCTTGCTACACAACAGGCTGACTTCCGGCAGTATATGGGTACTGAGTATGATCGTGTGTTTACCCGATAATTCCTTGATCAAACTTCTGATTTCTTTGATTTGCCCCGGGTCCAGACCCACGGTGGGTTCGTCCAGGATCAACACTTCCGGGTCGTTTACCAATGCCTGAGCGAGTCCAACCCGCTGCCGATAGCCACGAGAAATAGTCGCGATGCGCCGATTGTAAACATCGCCAAGACCGCAGTCACCGGCAGTTTGTTTGACCCGGTCGGAGATTTCAGACGCGGGCATTCCCTTCATACCTGCGGCGAACGCGAGGTAATCTGCAACCCGCATATCGTCGTACAGCGGCACTCGCTCTGGCAGGTAGCCAATTCTTCGTCTGACCTGGAGTGGCTCGTCAAAGCAATCAAATCCCGCCACTGTGGCCCGGCCACT
>JABHWT010000396.1 GCA_018657645.1 Halieaceae bacterium
CAAAATGGGTGTCAGGGGCTCTGCTACCTGTGTGATGAACTTTGATGCTGCCACGGGCTTTTTGGTAGGCGAGGCGAACATGGGTCTGAACTACATGTTTACCATGATGAACTACGAGCGCCTGGGCATGGGCATCCAGGGGGTTGGTGCAGCGCAACTGTCGTATCAACAGGCGGCGGCCTACGCCCACGATCGCCTCCAGGGCAGAGCAGCCGGCGGTGCGAGAAATACTGAAAAGAAAGCCGACCCCATCATTGTGCATGCCGATGTGAGAAGAATGCTGTTGACCATGCGCTCGCTCACCGAGGCCGGCCGTTGCTTTTCTCTCTACGTGGCGAAGCAACTCGATATTGCCAAATTCAGTGACGAAGTAGCGGCAAAGAAGCGCGCCAGCGCGCTGGTTGCGCTGCTCACCCCCGTGGCAAAGGCCTTTTTAACCGATATGGCCTACGAGTCCTGTAACCTCGGGCAGATGATACTCGGGGGGCACGGTTACATTCGGGAGTGGGGGCAGGAGCAACTGGTTCGGGATGTGCGCATTGCCCAAATATACGAGGGCACCAATGGTATTCAGGCAATGGACTTGTTGGGCCGCAAGGTGGTGGCAAACAGCGGCGCTTTTCTGGAGATTTACTGCGATGAGATTCGCGCCTTTATCACAGCGCAGGAGGCAAATGAACACACTGCTGCCTTTCTCAAACCACTTGCCGATGCGGTGGATAAACTGGAACAGGTGAGCGAATATATATTTGCACAGGTGGAGGATGACCCGGATATAATCGGTGCATCGGCCGCTGATTATCTCGCCGTGGTTGGCCACGTGAGCTATGCCTATATGTGGGCATTAATGCTGACCGCCTCGGCGCAGTATCAATCCGATGAGGCGGAAGCCGCTGATGATTTTTGCCAGTCAAAAAACTATGTCGGACAGTTTTACCTGCAAAAAATTCTTCCGAGAATCGACGGCCTGATACAGGCCATTGAGTCTGGCAGCGATTGCATAATGACGATGCCGGAAGAATTGTTTAATTAGTTCGCATCCGGTAGGCCGGCCCTCAAAAACTGCCAGGCTCGGTGCGTAGGCTGCAAAGGTTAGCTGATTTGGACACCTTTGAGCTCGCCGAGCGGAGGCCTGTTTTTAGGGGTTGGAGGCACAGGGATGTGCCGGAAAGCCTTGCCGCGCATGGACGCGCGTCAAGGTGGGCCCGTGAAAACTGGCTGTAGCGAGGGAAGCCGAAGGCCGGGCGATGGTGTCCAAGACAGCTAACCTTTGCAGCCGTCTCCAATGTCTAATGAGAAACTAGCGCTTTCGTAAGCGCATTAGTTAGTTCCCGCTCGGAATTTTCCCCGGTATGAGTTTGGGTGACTCTCGGTTCAGGAACAGCCGGGTATCACCATAGTAAACCTGACCCCGGTCTGATCGGGTAGATTGGCAGCGTGAATGCTGCCGCCGTGGAATTCACTGATCAATCGCACGATGTGCAGGCCAAGGCCAAGGTGCACTTTGTCCGAGCGGGATTCCCTGAGCGAGACCATCGAATCGAAAAGACTGTCCTGCATTTGTTCGGGGAGCAGCGGGCCCTCGTTGCTGACACTGAGCATCCACTTTTCCTCAGAGGGCTTTAATTCCAGGCTAATAAGCCCCCCGGTTGGGCAAAAGGAGGCGGCATTATCCATTAACTTATCCAGCGCCTGCACCACCAGATCTGGCGTTGCATTGACCAGTGCCCGCTGCGCATCACACTCGAAAACCAACTGATGATCACTGTATATTCCCTGGTAGGCGCCAAAGATTTCCTGCACCAGCGGTACCAGGTCCAGTTCCCGGGATGGGTTATTGTGAATACTTTCCTCTAACGCACTGGCCTCACTCATAGCAGTCAATATCTTACTGAGACGGCTCAAGCCTTCGCGGGCTCGAGCAATGTAGGTAGATTGCATCTCGGATTGCTCGCTCTGCTGCTCTAAGTTCTCCAGCGAGGTCTGGATAACGGCAATCGGTGTGCGCAGTTCGTGGGACAGCTTGCGGCTCAGGCTGCGAAGGTAGTCTGTATATTCGCGAAGGCGGTCCAGTAGGTCGGCATAGCGTCGCGATAACTCACCGATCTCATCGCCGGCGGTGCTACGGGGGAAAGTATCCAGCAGGATACCGTCATCGCTAATAATACTGCTGGCGGCCTGGCTTAGATGCCGAATTCGCCAGGACAGCGCACTGGCATAGCCGAACAGGCCCAGCGCAGCTATGCCGATGCCCGCCAGGCTGTATCGCAACAGGCGGCTGAATGCCTGGTCGGTCAGGGGCAGGTATTGCTCACTGCTCTGGTGTGCAACTACCGCACCCACCACGTTGCCCTGATGATACACAGGTGAGGCACTAGACAGCGTAGTGCGGGCGCTGTTGTCGGGGTCGTGATACCAAAGGCTGGCGACAGTCCCGCCCAGAGCAGCCGTTATCTCCCCCCGTTCGGGGCGCCCTGCAGGGGCACCGGTTTGTACTGGCTCAAGAGCATCTTGTTTGAGAATGCTGCGATAGAATAGGCGCAGTAGCCAGAATGTTTGGTCGGTGGTTGCCTGCACCGGAGCTGCCGGTGGCTCGCTGGCATCGGCGATGACCCAGCCGGCCCGGTCGACAATTTGAAAGTGGCCGCCCGGCTCAACAAAAGGCGAAATAACCTGCCGCAAGGCCGGTGGGCTGTAAATCAGCCAGGGCGGGGCCGATCGGTTTCGTGGTGAAGCGTTGCCAAGGCTGGAAGTGGCGATTGCCGATGAACTGCTCTCGTTCACAATATAAAAACCGAGGTGATCACCGATGAAATCCAACGGGATTTCCAGTTCCAGGCTATATCCCTTACGGGAGTCCTGCCAGTAACCGCGAATTCCGGCGGGGTCTAACTCGCCATTCACAGGCGCGTCTCGCGAGGCCTGGCCTGGGCCGCGCAGGGCTCTTACCCTGCCTGGCGCAGCGGTACTGACCACATACAATTGCCGGGAATTATCGCGCCACGTCGTAAGCACCAATCGGTCGCCATTGGGTTCCGGTGAGCGCCCGGGATTGTGGTAGACAACATCCGGGTCCTCAACCAGTAGTAGCAGATAG
>JABHWT010000397.1 GCA_018657645.1 Halieaceae bacterium
GAAATGGCCCTCGCCGCGCCGATCTATAAACCGCTGCACACTCTGACTCAGAGGGGTCTCCGGGTTGCCTGGCGCCATTATTTCAATGTGGCTACCACCGGGGGGCGCACAGATCGCCACCTTGGCTCCCAGGGTCTCCACGCTTTCTTCACTTAAGTCGAAAACGGGCATTCCCAACCGATCCCTGAAAGTCGACAGAGTCGAAGAAAAATCCTCTACGGCCAGGGCAATGCGAGGCATTCCTGTAATCATAAGTCAGGCTCCTTTTCCATCGTCAACAAATCACTCAAATCCAAAATAATGTGGAGACAAGGCCCATTGTTCTATTTCTACATTTGTTCTGCAATAACCCTGATTGCCTCGTCTTTAGCAATGAACTCTGTCATATCCAGCAGTTCCTCCCGGCGCTCGAGAAGATCTTCATAGCTGGCATTCACGCCCAGAGTTACCACGGGATTACATATTGTTTCGGACCGAAAATACTGATTACCAAGGGCGTGGATAATGGTACCGGTGGGCGCATCCTCGCTGGCCAGAAACAACGCGGCCGCGCTGACAAGCCGGGGATGCATCTTATCCCGAGGGTTTTGTGCATCAATGCCCTCGTCGAGTGCGGTCATTCGCGTATCGGCTCCGGGAGACAGGCAATTGACGCGAATATTGTGGCCCATACCCTCCAGGGCAAGCACATTCATTAAGCCCACAATCCCCATTTTCGCCGCCGCATAGGCACTTTGTCCAAACGCACCAAATATACCCGACACACTGCTGGTAAGCACAATTCGCCCGCTGTTATTCTCATACATGATCGGCCATGCCGCATGGGTGACATAACTGGTACCCAGTAAATGCACCTGAATAATAAGATCCAGATCCTCAAGCGAGGCATTTTTGAATGTCCGGTTTCTCAGAATTCCGGCGTTGTTAACCAGAATATCGAGCGCTCCATACTCTGAAACAGCCTGGTCGATAATGGATTTGGCCCCGTCCTTGTCGGCTACCGAGGCATAGTTGGCCACGGCGATGCCACCCGCCGCTCGTATTTCTGCAACCACCTGGTCCGCCGAGTTTCCGGCCCCCTGGCCATCCACACTGGCACCCAGATCGTTGACCACAAGCCTGGCGCCGCGCTCTGCGAATGCAAGCGCATGTTGCCTGCCAATACCGCCACCTGCACCGGTGATGACAACGACCTTATCGGTAAACTCTCCCATCATTCGTCCCTTTAGTGGCTTGGTTCCAAATAGTATGCCACCTTTAAGTCTGCATCCCAAGCGATCTGGAGGGCATGCCCCTGCGTCGCTCTTTGTACCTCCATAGCCTGGCACAAACATTGTCAGAACAGGCCTCCGGGCTCGCACTGACGAATTTTCTAAAACACCTGGTGCCCAGGTGAGCCTTACTCAATTGCCTGACTCCCCCTCCCCCGCTTATACTCGAGGCCATAAAGAGCAGCTAATCCTGTGGTGCCCGTGGAGATTCTATGAGCCTTTCGCTAAAAATACTTCTCGGGCTTGCCTTTGGCATTGTTGTCGGCTTGTTTTTTGGAGAACTGGTAGCCGACATGAAGATAATGGGAGATCTTTTCGTAGGTCTTCTTCAGATTACTGTCCTACCCTACATAATGGTCTCTCTTATGGGCGGACTAGCCAGACTGGAGCTGGCCCAGGCCAAAAAACTGGCCCTCAAAGGCGGGGCTGTTCTGGTAGTGATCTGGTTGGTGGCATTGGCGGTGATTTTTATCTCTGCCCTATCATTCCCTGACCTGGGTAGCAGCTCCTTTTTTAGCAGCGCCATTACACCGGAAAAACCTGCCGCTAATTTGCTGGAGCTGTACATCCCGGCAAATATTTTCTTCTCGCTGTCTAGCAATATGGTCCCCGCGGTTGTCCTGTTCAGCTTACTCATTGGCTTCGCCCTCATCACCGTGAAAGAAAAGGACCTGGTGTTACCTGTTTTTGACGGCCTCGCGGCGGCATTGACACGCGTTAATCACCTGGTTGTCGGACTGACACCGTATGGTATTTTCTTTATCGCAGCGGCGGCGGCCGGCACCATAACCCTTGAAGAAGTAGAGCGTGTCCAGGTCTACCTGATCACCTATGTTTCAGTCGCACTATTTGTCACTTTCTGGGTATTCCCCGGTCTTATTAGTGTCACCTGTGGCATTCCATTCAAAGAGGTCCTGAGTACATTCAAAGACTCGCTGGTAACGGCATTTGCAACGGGCACCCAATTTGTCGTGCTCCCCCAGATTGCCGAAAACTGTAAGGCTCTAGTTAATAAACACCGTGGGCAGGCGCTTGGAGCAGAATCGGCAGTGGATGTGATCGTGCCCGTTAGTTTCAATTTCCCCTCTCTGGGGAAACTGCTGGTTCTTCTGTTTGTGCTTTTCTCGGCCTGGTTTACCGGCACGGAGCTTTCGGCCACGGACCGGGCATCCCTTGCGGTCACCGGCTTATTCAGTCTTTTCGGCAGCATTAATGTTGCAGTACCCTACCTGCTCGATTCACTACAGATATCGTCCGACATGTTTCAACTATTCCTGGCAACTGGAATTGTTGTGGGCAGATTTGGAGCTATGTTGGCCGCGCTGCACATTATAGCCCTGGGGATAATTGCCACCTTCGCATTGTGTGGTGGCTTAAGGCTCCAGTTTCGATCTGTACTTCAATATGTGGCGATCACCCTGACGGGTTTGATACTTGTCGTTATCGGCCTGCGCGCCTACTTCTCGGTATTTGTTCCCGAGTCTCCCAGCAAAGAGCAGGTGCTTGCCCGAATTACAACAATGGAGGAAAGGGTTCCCGCCAAAGTGCTTGGCGCCGCCCCCGCTACGGATTTTGCCCACATCGAGTCGGGATCTCGCCTGGACAAAATTATCGCCGACAAGTTACTAACCGTCGGTTATCGCCCGCAGAATCTGCCCTGCACTTTCCTTACATCCGGCGGAGCGCTGGTAGGCTTCGATGTAGAAATGGCCCATCTACTGGCAGAAGACCTTGGCGTTAGTTTACAGTTCATCCCCTTCGAGTTTGAATCGCTGGGAACCATGCTTGATAGTGGGCAAATCGATATTGCCATGTCTTGTATCGCGGCATTGCCAGACCGCTATGCCTACCTGACTTTTAGTCGTTCCTATCTCGATCTATCTCTTGCCCTGGTGGTACCAGACCACGAAAGGGCCAAATATGAAAACATTCAGGGCTTGAAGGACAAAGAGGGCCTCACGATAGCACTAGTCGGATCCCACTATTTTAAAAACCGAATTTCTCGATTATTGCCCGATGCCAGAACTATTATTCTGAAATCTGCAGAGGAGTTTTTTAGCAGCAAAAGGCACGGCGCCGATGTCCTGCTTTTGTCCGCTGAAGAGGGGGCCGCCTATGCTTATCGTTATCCAAAATATACGGTTATTAGAAATCGGAAAGGCGGGGTCAAAATCCCAGCCAGCTACGCTGTAGCAAAAGGTGATCTCGAAATGGCGGAATTCATAGGCAATTGGATTGATCTAAAGAAAAATGAAGGCGTGGTTGATCAATTGTATGACTACTGGATGCTCGGCGGCGTCGATAAACTCAAAACGCCGCGTTGGTCAGTGGTCCGCGATGTGCTTCACTGGGTGGACTAGGGCATCTCTATTCAGTTCGTATGGTAGCTTTTACAATTTTTATTTCTTCCTTTGTCTGCCCGCTTCTTGAACCAAGGCTCTCAAATAGTTCAAGCGTTTCCATTCCCTCTGTTACCTGACCAAACACGGTGTGTTTGCCATCTAAAAAGGGCGTCGCTTTAAAAGTCAAAAAGAACTGGCTACCATCCGTGTTTGAGCCACTATTGGCCATACTGAGCACTCCTGCTTTATCGTGCTTCGCATTCGGGGAAAATTCCCCTCCATACTGATAGCCAGGTCCACCCCATCCAGCTCCCAGAGGGTCACCTCCTTGAGCCATAAATCCGCTAATTACCCTATGAAAAACAGTATTGTTGTAGAATCCCAATCGAGTTAAGTAGATCGTACTGGTGACGTGCATTGGAGCCACGTCGGGCATCAACTGAATAGTAAGATTTCCCTTGTTGGTTTGTAACTCCCAAAAATACTTTTTGTCCAGACTAAAAGACATTACCGGCGGCTTTGGTAGTTTCGTGTTCCAGCCATATTTAGTTTTATCAATCGGTTGTCGCTTTACAAACTCATCAAGAAGTGCAAACTCAGACTGCTGACGATTGCAGCCGTTCGTCAGCAGGCTACTTATCACCATGCAGAGCAATCCGCCTAAGCGTAAATATTTCAGACTGTTTGCCACAATAACCTCGATAACTAGATTTGATTAAGCGCCGATTATAGAGGCGAAACAGTGTTTTGGGCAATTGTTCGAGCCTATGTGGAGTATTTTTTCACCCCTGTATCCTCCAGGCTGGCATTCAGGCATCGGGGGATCGGCGAGTTTTCGTCACCCCCCTCTCGCTTCCTATGGCTAGTTATAACCAAGCACATAGCTCTTATTGTCTTCAACACCGAAGAATTTCTGCGCCGGTTGATCATCCACTGAGATACCAACTTCAACATCAAGCATGGCAGACCCATGCCCATTGAAAAAAGGGACAGCGTCTTTCAGGTGGCCCGCGATCACTACGATACGTTTGTCTACCTTATTAATTGAATGCGCATGTGTCATGACAGTGCCCTCACAGTAATAAAAATGGTATTCACCTATTTCGAAGCAAGAGTAATGCCAACATTCAGCATATCCTATGTATCTGATTTAATAGAGATTGGTACTTTTTGTAGTCTTTCAATAGATAGCTGTTGCATTTTGCATTTGCGTTATGCGAAAAAACCAGAGGAGTGGGTAGTCTTGTCGCAACCAGTGCGATCAGAGGGTATTGGGAGAGTCCCGCACCCCCAGGACGACCAGAGCATTACCGGGAATATGGTTGTTGTAACCGTAACCGGCATTAACGTACAACAGTCCATGCGCCACCAGGACGCCACCACCGCTAAATGCACCTCCTCTTGCGATTTCGCCAGACACGGATTCGTACTCTCTGAGCATGTTCATTTCCCACAACACTGATCCATCTTTTCTGGCGTATATGCGCAAGCGTCCATCCAGGTGCCCGGCTATAACAGCGCCGGGAATTGCCGTAATGGCCTGCGAAACGCCCCTGTCACAAAACGGAGTCTCCCCACAGACATCTGGCGCAGGCGCAGACCAAAGCAGTTTTCCATTTTCGGCATTGAGTGAGTATACGCCCGGGCTAGGAAGCATTTTGTAGTTATAACGCACATCGTCTACCGGATAAACCAGATCGTTGATCGGTACATAGATGCTGTTTCCCTGGTTGGCAAGACCAAAATGTACACCACCTTGAATGCCTCCCCGGCCCACGCGGGTTTTCCACAGAGTCCTGCCATTGTCGGGGTCCACACCCACCACATCGCCCGATTTCTGCCCGCCAACCAGAACCTGCCGCCCATTTTCCAGGGTCGCCAGGATAGGGCTTGAGCCAAAGTCAAAATCAAATCCGTTTTCCTCCGGACAGCTTACAGAGCTAAGACCAGGGATCCCTGTATAACAGGCGACATTCCACGCATCGTGGCGAGTTTGCTGGCTTACCCACATTTTTTCCCCGGTTTTCAGGTCATAGGCAATCAGTGCATCCGAGCCACCATCTGCCGGAGACGAATAGTTTTCACCCGTAGCAACATAGACAAACCCGCGTTTTTTATCGACGGTCGGGCTGGACCACACGGGCGCTCCCGATGGCGCTAAAATAGTGGCTCCTACTGAGTTTTTGCCTACGGGCTCTGGTGCTTTGTCGGTCGTGTAGGACTTCCACAGCTGCCGACCACTTTGGGCATCAAGTGCCAGAAGCGCGCCTCGAAAGCTACAACATTCATACTGGGGGTTTGCCGGGGCTATCACCTCCAGTGATGACACCGGCACATAGAGCCGTTCTTTGTAAATAGTAGGTGTACCGGTCAAGGTGGCGTAGGGGTGATCATCGGCCCGTAGCTTCCAGCGTAGCTTGCCGTTCCTGGCGTCGACGGCATAGACATTCGCCAAGACATCACCAAAATAGATAGTAGGCTCCACATGGGCATCGTGTGCATCCCACTGCGAAATGACGATTCCTGTACGAACCTCACTGGTGGCCTGATAAGTCCAACGTAAACAGCCAGTCCTGGCGTCCAGAGACCACACGGTGCCGTCCTGACTGCCAACGTATATCGCACCGCCGCCATATACCGGCTCGGATCGTGCCTGGTAGGCATTGGGATAGGCAAACACCCACTTCACCTCTAGCGTCGAAACATTCTCGGCGCTAAGGCCTCCAGCTGCCTCGCTTTGGAAGCGCGTATGATGCAGGTCGACACCCCACCCCACCGACACAGGCGGCTGGTCCTTATCAAATCTGTGACGGGCATCGCAAACAGGTGGCAATAGGCGCTCAGGTGCATCTCCCAGCTTTTTGCCACTGAGAAATTCGGCAATCGCGACTCTTCCCGGTGCATCTATGGCCTCCGCCTGGCTCCTCATAGGCCCTTCATTCATCGCCTTATATAGAGTTGCGGGGCTCAGCATTGATAGAAACAGCTTATTGGGTGCCTTGTAAAAAGGTTTGCTATGGCAAGCCGCGCAGTGTTCCCGGTAGAGAATTTCCCCGGGGTGAACTTCACCTTTACTCCCCTGGGCCATTGCCGTTAACGCCGCTGCCAGCTTTGCCTTGGCGTTTTCCTCCTCGGATGTCTTGGCGTTCGCTTGCGTTGAGCCAAACACCACTAAAGAGGAAATGATGACTGTAACGATGAGATTGGTGAATTTTCTAATCATTGGCTCAGAACTGACGCTACCCAAGACCATTACGAATAAAATTCATATAGGTGTTAACAACCCACTCCGGCAATTCCCTGCTTTTTTTCCGCTGTGTTTTTAAGTAGCGCATGTATAAATAGCTGCGCGCTGACAGAAAAATATAGATTAGTGCCTCCAATTCATCATCTGAGGAATTGGCTATTTCACCACTTTGCACACTACGACGCATGGAATCGAGGTAAGGCTTAATCAAGTTGCGAAAATGCTTCCTGTGGCCCTTTGGCGCATATATCTCGGCTTCATTAAGCACCCTGAAAAATCCGGGATTTTCCTGTAAGAACTCAAAAAATGCCCTAAAACCGCTTTCCTCTACTTCAAAAAAGCTGTTGGATCCGACCACTCTCTTGCGAATGAACTCAACCATTTCACCGCCGATATGGGGCAACAGCTGATCGAATAGATCCTGACGCGATTTGAAATACAGGTAGAATGTTCCCTGGGCTATACCAGCATTCTCGGTGATTTCCCTTATCGATGCGTCAGCATAACCATTATTTCCGACGACAGTTGCCGCTGCACAAAAAACCAATTCTCTCACTTGTGCTGTTCGCTGTGCCCGCGTTGGTTTTTTGTTCCCTGCCTCTTTAGTAATTACTGCAACCATTTACGACCATCCATGAGATAAATCCATTCCACTACCAACCCCCGGCTCCCGGCATTACTCAATACCAGCAAACATCAAACTGAAAAATGTCATGCAAAATGACTCGTGGTTCATATTGCAATTTTTTCACTTCTCACTTGACAATGAGCGATCGTTCAGTTTACATGTTTTTTAACAATGTTCAAGTTTGCAGGAAGAACCGTCTATTCACATAAAAACCCCGACTTCTGACAATAGGAATAAACCATGACTTCAAAAAACCATCGCAATCTCCTCTACCTGGCCATGCTATCGATACTGCCTTTTCCCGCACAGGCTGCCGACACTTTCCTTGAAGAAGTTATCGTAACTGCCCGAAAACGTAATGAATCGATGCAAGAAGTTCCCGTATCCGTCACCGCTATTGCCGCCGAACTCCAAAAAGCCAATATACGCGACCTTCGCGATCTCGAAGGTTACTCTCCCAATGTAACAATCGACGCAAATGGTGGGGGTTCAGGTGCTGCCACTATGACTATCCGCGGCGTAAGCTACCAGGAGGTCGACAAGAGCCTTGACCCCTCTATTGGCGTTGTTTTAGATGGTGTCTACCTGGGCACCAATGTCGGACAAATCCTGGAGAATTTTGACCTGGAGCGGGTTGAGATATTGCGCGGACCCCAGGGTACGCTGTTCGGGAAAAACACCATTGGCGGCGTCATCAATGTCATCCGCAACAAGCCCAGTGGTGAATTTGGTGGTGAAGTGAGAGTCGGCACAGGCAGTTGGGGCTTGCAGGATATCAAAGGCGTTGTGCACTTCCCCATCATAAAAGACAAACTCGCCGCCAAAGTCTACGGCGTTGATACCAGTGACGATGGCTGGGTAAAAAACACGACACTGAATGAAGATACCTCCCGCAAGGACTACCAGAGTTACGGCCTTTCGCTGCTGGCAAACCCCACCGAGGCGTTTGAAATTCAGTTTAGCTATGACCGAGTTAAAGACAGATCGGATGTTGCTGCACTTGCCAACCGCAATCAGTTGGACCAGCTAGCATGCATCTTTGGTTTTATTACCCCCATGTGGACCCCAAGCGATGGTTGTGAGGCTTTTGACACAGGCAGTGACGAGGATCACGTATCGAACAACCATCACCAGGCAGCCAGCCTGGATACCGATGCCTATACCCTGAGAATGGAGTGGGATATCGGGCCTGGGGTCATCACCTCGATCACCGGTTATCGTGAAAACGATGAGTACAGACTTTCAGAATTTGATGCTTCTGCAGCCACATTTCTCTACTCGGAGTTCTTTCAGGACTACGAACAGACGAGTCAGGAACTGAATTTCACATCGACCTTCTCCGACACCGTCGAGTTTGTGGCGGGCCTGTATTACTGGAACGCGGAGTACGATCAGAGACAGGAAACTTCTGAGTTGTGGCCTATTCTTGCAGGCTTTCCAGCTGGTACCACGGGAAGACTCCGCCAGACTCAGGAGACAGAATCCTATGCGGCCTATTTCCAGGGGGACTGGCATATCTCCGACGCCTGGACTTTAACGGCCGGGCTGCGATACACCGAAGAGGAGAAAGACTTTGCAGCCACGGGACAAACGTTCTGGCTGGGAGGTATTGAAATAGTACCCGCTCCAGTAGTTGACAGATATGAAGACTGGAGCGAGCTAACCCCCAAAATAGGTATTAGCTACCAACACAGCGAGGACGTGATGCTGTTCGCCTCTTACGCTGAAGGCTTTAAAAGCGGTGGCTTTTTTGGGCGTAATACAGATCTTGACAACCTTAGAACCAGCTACGACCCGGAATACGTAAATACGTTCGAACTGGGCGCCAAGACCGAATGGCTGGATCGGCGCTTGCGTATCAACGCTACACTGTTCTATCAGGAATATGAGGACAAACAGGAGGAGACACTGGTACAGCAATCCGACGGCAATGTCGGTACCGTCGTAACCAATGCCGCATCAGTGGAACTGCCGGGAATAGAGCTTGAATTGATCGCTGCACTGACAGAGAACCTCCGCTTGCGCGCCTCTTACGGCTACCTGGATGGAGAATATGATAAGTACATTGGGAAAGATAGCTTGGGCAACCCCGTAGATCTCTCCGGCCGGGATCTACGCAGAGCGCCGAAAAACACGTTTGGCGCCTCGGCAACCTATAATCGCAATGTGGGGGCGGGCGAGATTGTTGCGGATGTTAGCTATCGCTGGAGAGATGAGTACGAGGTGATTTCAGATGGTGATCCCCTGGGCCATGTAGATGCCTTCGGAATGTGGAGTGCATCAATCGATTACATTCACGACGAGCGTTATCAACTAACTCTGTATGGACGCAATCTGAACGATGAACGGGTCACCTCTGTAACAAAAATCGGCACCTTGAGTTCGTTCGGTACCTGGAACCAACCACGCAGCTGGGGCGCAGAGTTCAGGTATATGTTCTAATTGATCGGGGTACACCAGTACATTGTTCTCCCGCCTGACATTAGGTGGGAGGACCACCACCAAAGAAATACGCCCAGATTTGAACACCCAAGCGATACACATTTATCATTGTTATCAATTCGAGGAAAAATGCCGTGGCAATATCCGGACTGGTTCACGTAAACATCAATTGCAGCGACTATGATCGCTCCAAAGCATTCTATGAATTGCTGGGATTCAAGGAGTTCTGGCCCGTACCCGAGACCAATACGCCAGAAATTGCGGCAGCGGTTGGCATGCCGCCCTATAGGGTAAAG
This sequence comes from Halieaceae bacterium, assembly GCA_018657645.1. GTDB lineage: Bacteria > Pseudomonadota > Gammaproteobacteria > Pseudomonadales > Halieaceae > JBALVT01. Next base: position 10,227 of record JABHWT010000397.1, read on the forward strand.
GGTTCTCTTATGGCGCTGGAAACTACAGGGGCCAAAACCGGCAGAGCAGCGTTAACCATTGATCTGCTGGAATGGCTGGAGCCACGGGACGAAGCCCCTCCCTATTCACACCTGTATCACCTGGGTATTGCGCGAATTGCACTGAGCACCACCGATCTGGACGGCGATATGGCAAAACTCAAGGCGGCGGGCACGGAGTTCATTTCAGACCCGGTACAAATGCCACCTGAGACAGGAAGTAACGTCCGTTTTGTCTGCTTCAAAGATCCGGATGGAACCGTGTTGGAGCTGGTCGAAGGCTAGCCCCATTCACTCCCCTGGTAAATACCAGATCGAAGACGTGTAGGCGCGCTCCTGAATGGTGTCGGGTTGATCGCCCGCATGCTCCATTTCCAGCGCAATAGCGTCGAGCAGCGAGTGACGTGCAGTAGGAATTTGTAGTACCCGCACATAATAAAAGGCCGACTGTCTGGCATTAAACATTGGATCTTGCCACACCGCGGATAATTGGGCTGCGCCAATACTGTTGCTTACCTTGCCTGTTTTCAGGTTCACGGTATTGCCTACCGGTGCCAAGTTGGAATTAGGTGCCACTGTGCGGCCGTCTGACCAGACAACATCGAATACCTTTTCTTGCTGTACCCCCGCATCGTCCAGCCAGCCCTTAACAATCTGTATTCGGTCGAGGTTGGCCCCTACCGGGTCCTTAGCCGCCACGACAATAAAACTCGGCGCACTCTCGCTGTGTGCCAACTCACCACCCATAGGTACACCACGTGCCGTGGCCATCTGATGCAGATCGGCGGCCTGCAAGTCATCGGGCACAAAATCCGTGCCACCGTAAAACTGTACCGCTATTCTCGGGCCGGTTGTGGCATACACTTCACGCCGCTTCATGGCGGCGAGAATCGCCTCGCGGGTATTCTCTTGTGCCCATACCGCTGCCAGACCGGAGGCGGACATTGCCCAACCACTGGAGCCCGGGCCGTCCTCTGAAAATTTGCGCTGTTTGTTGGCGGGAATGGAATCGGTGGCAAGCTTGCCGTGAAAATTATCTTCCTCTGAGGAGGAGAGCGCTGTGTGGGTATCAGTAGAACCAATCACCCCGAACATAAAGGGATTTTGACCCAACTTCTGCTCCAGGGCCAACCCGCGCTTCAAGGCCGGGCGAATGAAGTCTCCAGGCTGCGGTTGGTACTCGGTCCAATGGCGCTGGATATAGTAGGGGTAATTCTCAAAATCGGCGAACTCATCCTGTGGTGAAAATTTTGAATGGGTTTCGGAATCGCCCTTGGTCTGGGTAATTTCTACTACCTTTTCCCACTTCATGCGCCGTGCAACGTAGTCGGCTGTTATCGGCTCACCGCGCAGGCTCTTGTCGGAAAACATATAGCCCTTTGAAATATTCGAGTTATGCGGAATAGCGATAAAATCGGCGCCGGTAGACGCACTGGTCTTGTCCAACCAGGCCCACAGGTCCTCGGGGAAGGCACTCTGGTCCAGGCCGAAGGGGTCATATTGCTGGGCAACTGCCGCATTGCTGTCAGACACCACGACCCGGTGCAAGTTGGCCCCGGCGGGGATCGCACTCCACTCCCAGCCGATCATGGCAGAAAATACGCCCGGTTCGTTGTACTGGTCTGCGGTATTGGTAATGGCCTGCCAGATATCGATTTCTACCTGCTGGGGCATGGGGAACAGGCCGACATTGCTTTCCTCCAATGTCATGGTCGCTTCTTCCTGCGGTGTTTTGTCGGGATCGGGTAATACCGATAAAAACAGCTCTCTACCTTCGCCACTGTCAATGGCATTGGTAAGAATATATTCTGCCACCCAGGCCTTTACCGTGGCGATCAGACCCAGGTCCGACGCATCAACCCCATTGCGGTGAATATTGCGTATCTGGCCCAGAAACTCCGCGTGATCTGAAACCACCAGAAAATCCAGCGGGGTTTCAATTTGCACCCGTGCCTTGTGATAGGGATGTACCACCGGCATCCCCCGAGCATAACGGTAGGCCGATTCCGGGTCGGTACTGAGATTATTGTTGGTATAGGCATCGGAGGAATAGGTGGTGTGAACGTGGGTGTCGCCCCACAATAACTGCTTGTCAGCAGCCAACACCGTATTTGTAAAAACCAGCAAACTTAACAAAAGTACTGTGCGCATTGAATTGTACCTATTATTGGCGGGTGATAATTGTAGTGTTAGGTTAAAAGAACATTCGCCCGCATGGAAACACGTCATCAGGCATTACGAATGGTTACCCCACCGTCGACGGGAATAGCCGCTCCGGTAATATAACTGGCGCAGGGCAATACCAGACTCAAGGTCATGTGGGCCACTTCCTCGGGCACTCCATAGCGGCGCAGACAGGTACGGCGCCTGGCAAACAAGTCCTTGTCGGCATCGGGGATGCCCTCGGTGATGCCGGTGCGGATCGGCCCGGGACAAATCGCATTAACCGTAATGGCCTCCTTACCCAATTCCACCGCCAGGGCCCGGGTTAAACCCACAACCCCGTGCTTGGCGACCACATAGGCGCTGTTATAGGCCGTTGCGCCCAACGCCTCGGTAGAGGCAATATTGACGATGCGCGGGTGCTCTGCCTTACGCAGCCACGGCAGGGCCGACCGTATGGCCCACTGCTGCGCATTGAGCATGACGTCCATGGATATCTGCCAGTGGCGATCATAGTTTTCATCGTCATCGATGGCTGTGGGCAGGGCCAGGCCCGCATTATTGATCAGAATATCAATGGCACCAAAATGATCCGCGGTCTTCTGGACAAAGCCCGAGACCTGCTCATGTACGGAGCAATCGGCGGCAATAGCCAGAACCTCAGCGCCCGCGCCCCTGGTTTCAAGAGCGACCGCTTCCAGGGTATCGGCATTGATATCGACGATGGCCAGCCTTGCACCCTCATCGGCGAACAGGTGCGCAGTAGCCCTGCCCATGCCACTGGCCGCACCGGTAACAATAGCCACTTTGTGCTCTATCGAACGCGACAGGTTTGACAGTCTGCTCATTACCTTTCTATCCCTCGCTGAAATTCAAATTATTGGCACTTCAAAGGGCACAGACAATAACACTTTTGCAATCGCTTTGCCCTGCATATTAGATCCTATGGAAGCCAGGGGCTGCCCTCTCACCCACCACACCACAGGGGAAACAGGGTAGCGAGATCCAGATGTTGCTCCAGGCAGTCGGCGAGGCGATCGATTTCTCGCTCCCGCAACTGTTTGTGATCCCCGGGTGTGGGATTTTCCAGCCCCGCCCAGCTCAATACAGCAGTGCAGGCGGCGGCATCGTCAAACAGACCATGCAGGTAGGTTCCGGCAATCTGTCCATCTGCCGATATATGGCCATCCTCACTTCCGTCGTCCAATAAAATATAGGACTGAAGAGGCTCCAGGGCGGTGGATACACCGCAGTGAATTTCGTAGCCCTTCACTGGCACATCGCTTGATTTCAGCGTTCCAGCCACCACACGTAGTTTTTTCTGTGCCTGCAAGGTGGTTTCTATTGGCAACCAACCCAGTCCGGTACTGGACCCTTTGCTACCTTCGATACCCGATGGGTCGTGAATTTCACGCCCCAGCATCTGATAGCCACCGCAGACACCCAACACCTTGCCTCCATAGCGAAGATGGCGCTCCAGCGCCCGGTCCCAGCCGTTATCAGCCATCCACGCAAGATCTGCGCGAACATTTTTGCTGCCCGGCAGGATGATCAGGTCTGCGGCCGGTATCGCCTGACCCGGACCAATGAACTGAAGGTCGACCTGGGAGTGGTCCCGCAGTGGATCGAAGTCGGTGTGATTGGAGATCCGTGACAATACGGGCACGGCCACTTTCAGGGCACCCGCCGCCACCGGTGGCTGTGCGGTATTAATGGCGTCCTCGGCATCGAGTTGCAGGTTCATCAAATAGGGGATAACACCCAGAACGGGCTTGGCAGTGCGCTGTTCCAACCAATCCAACCCGGACTGAAGCAGCGACAGGTCACCGCGAAAACGGTTGATAACAAAGCCGCATACCCGCGCCTGCTCGCTGGGGGACAGTAATTCCAGAGTGCCTACCAAATGCGCAAACACGCCGCCCCGGTCGATGTCAGCGACAATAATCACCGGTATGTCGACCTCCTCCGCAAAACCCATATTGGCAATATCCCGATCGCGGAGGTTAATTTCCGCCGGGCTACCAGCACCTTCCACGATAATGGCATCGAACCTCTGCTGCAGACGCTGCCAGGATGTGAGTACGGCCTGCATCGCGGTGGTCTTGTAGCGGTGGTAGCCCACCGCGTCCAGGTCGCAGGCTACCTCGCCATGAATGATGACCTGGGCGCTGGTATCGGTGTCGGGTTTGAGCAGGACCGGGTTCATATCCGTATGGGGAGAAATATTGGCCGCCTGTGCCTGCAGTGCCTGCGCCCGCCCAATCTCGCCCAGCTCCGGTGTGACCGCGCTATTCAGCGCCATATTCTGGGGTTTGAAGGGGGCCACCTTCACCCCCCGGCGGGCCAGAATGCGACACAGACCGGTAACCAGTATGCTTTTACCGGCGTCGGAAGTGGTTCCCTGTACCATCAGGGCATGGGACATGCTTTTGTCAATAGTCGACGCCACGACGCGCTTTGATCCCGGCCCTGAAAGCGTGTTTGACTTCCTTAACCTCCGACACGGTGTCTACGACCTCCTGCAGTGCGGAACCACCGCCGCGGCCAGTGATAATAACGCTTTGCTCCACTGGTCGATCGCGGATGGCCTCCACCACTTCCGTTTCCGACAGGTAGTCATAGGCGAGCATATAGGTAAGCTCGTCTAGCACCACCAGGTTATAGCTATCATCCTGGAGCATGGGTTTTGCAATCGCCCATGTTTTTCGGGCAGCGGCGATATCGACATTGCGGTCCTGGGTATTCCAGGTAAACCCGGTACCCATCTGGTAAAAATCTACTTGCGGGCAGCGCTCTCGCAGGTAGATTTCCTCCCCCGACAACAACTCGCCCTTGATAAACTGAATCACACCTACCTTGTGGTTATAGCCCAGGGCGCGCATCACCATACCAAAGGCGGAACTGGATTTACCCTTGCCATTGCCGGTTAATAAAATGGCGACACCACGCTCTATGGTTGCGGCCTCGATACTGGCGTCAACATTAGCCTGCTGCTTCTGCATTGCGCTCTTGTGTTTTGCTGCCTTGCCTGGAGTCTCGTCGCTCATCTGAGTTGCCCTAGAATGAATAGCGCAGGCCGACGTAGGCTGCCCTGGCCGAAGTATTGTAAGTTGCTATTTCCTGATAGGTCTCATCGAATAGATTCTCGACGCGACCATAGACCTGCAGGCCCTGCAGAACATCGAAGCTGGCGTTGAGGTCGACGACTTCATAGTCATCGAGGTCCGAGCCGTCGATATCCTGCGCACCGTGGGAGGCTCGCAGGTTAAGGCCCAGTATCAGAGCACCATCTAATGGTCGCCAGCCGACACCGATATTGGCTAAATGCTCGGGCCGACGAATGCGATTGTCACCAGCGGTGTTCTCGGTGTCATTGTAGGTATAGTTGCCATTCAATGAGAGTGCCTCGCTAAGAGGAAATTCGACGATCAGTTCGACGCCGCTTGAATCGGTGTCTCCCTTGTCCTGCAGGTAGCCCGACCAATAAAGCGGATCGAAATAGATCTCATTGCTGATGGCCTGGTCGAAGTACACCGCCTCCAGGTAGGTACCGGCCTGGGTGGTGAAAGCAATGCCAAGGTCAAAGCCTTTGCTTTCCTCCGCATCGAGGCTAACCAGAGATGCCGGTGGGTAGGCCCAGCTGCTGTTGTAAGTTATTTCGTACAGGCTGGGGGCGCGAAAGCCGGTTCCGTAAGTCGCCTTGAGCTTCAGCTCTCCACGCGCCGTGTCGAACAAATAAGCGCCACTCACGCGGTAGGATGTATAGGAACCGAAGTCGTCGTTGTCGTCGTAGCGCGCGCCGGCAGTGACAAACAAATGATCGCTAAATCCTCCCTGGTATTCCAGGTAGTAGCCGTTCTGGTCGCGATCGGTATCAAAGCTGCCGTCGTCGATAGATTCCGACTCCAGGTCCGCGCCGTAAATCAGGCGCGTGTTGTCGCCTGCCTTAAAACTCCCCAGGTAGCTGGTATGTTCCAATTCGCCCCTGGCGCCGAAACTTGCAGCGCCCTCGGCATAGAACTGGCGGTCGGTCTCACTGCTGGTGTAGGACAACTGGTGAGTGAAGCGATCAGCCGTGTAATTGGCAACGACACGCCAGGCCTCCTGGTCATAGTCGTTACTGCATACATCTGTTGGTGAAAAAGTGGTCACCGTGTAGCAGCTGTCGTACTCGTTCTCGCCCTGGACATTGCGCGCAACCAATTGCAGGCGGAAAGTGTCACTGACATTCCATCCCAGCCGACCGTGCACGGTGGTATTGTCGTAGCCATCCTTATCCCCGAGTTCTGTATCGGTGGTACGGGCATTGAAACCGTCGGTTTCATAGGTAGTGGCCGACAGATTGAAATCGAGCATGTCGTTACCGCCACCCAGATTGGCAGCCAGTTGTTCGGCGCCATAACGACCGGTCTCAGCGCTGAGCTCACCACCAAAGCCGTCTCGAGGAGACTGGCTCGATATGCTCACTACCCCGCCGGCGTCCGCACCGTACATCAGGCCCTGGGGGCCCCTGAGAATTTCCACTCGCTGGATACCGGAACTCAACAAGTGCTCCATATTGGGGCCCACCTGCGGGGTCGATGTTTGAGAGATGTCGATACCATCAATTAACACCAGGGTGCGAAAACCCTCCTCGCCGCGAATACGCAGTGCTGTGGGTTTGCCACTGCCCCCGCTGTTACTTACGGCAACCGCTGGCTGACTACGCAGTACTTCATACAGAGAGTTAAAACCTCGCGCCTGAATTTCCTCGGCGGTAATTACAGAGACCGAGGTACCCACCTGTCGCAGGGGCATCTCTACCCGTGAAGAGGTGATAATAATTTCTTCGAGTTTGTTGTTGGCGCTAGCCAATGGACTGGATGCACAGGCGATAGCCAATGCCGTTAGGGGGAATAACTTGTTCATTTTTTAATCCTCAATAGCCGAAAAGGTGGCGACTGAGGGAGGGTATTCAAGGAATGCAATGCGGGGACGACACCATGCAGCCTGTAATGAAGCCCTCCGCTCCATCGTTGCAAATAACCAGGCAGGTGTCGGGCTCACAGTCTTGCGACTGCATACCGTTGCGGGGGCAGCGGTGGGTTAAGCCGGAGCTTTACCACTCTTCCCATTTAACCTGCCCAGCAATGACCGGAGTCACTACGGCAGGCACCTAGTACGGGCAGCACTGTAGGGGGCGATGCGGAAAATGTCAAATTAAAAGACTACGAGAACTTACTGTGAACGCTGGTAAGCCAATCCTGCTAGAGCAAGATCACCGAGCGCCAGACCACGGAAAACAAACGCCGTTCTTTCACTCCTGGACTGACGGCCTTCTACAGCACCGTTAACCAGCCCCGTGATATCCCCCATTACCAGCTCCGATGGCACCAATGGTTGTGGCATGATCGCCTCCTGCTCCAGGTCGTCGATGATAATGTTATCGAATGTAGACATTCCTTGGGGAACCCAGGGCAGAGCTAAATCTGTAATGGCAGCAAATGCGCCAGGAGCCATCCATCGGGCATCAATAAAGGGTTCATCTCCAGGTGAGAAGGAGACAGAACTGACAACTAGATCGGCACCTTCCATTGCCTCACGCGCAGACTTGCACTCGATGATCGACAACCCCATCTCCTCGCCAGTGCGAGAGAGAGCGTCGAGATTAGGGCGCCCGCGCCCCAACATTCGAATCTCACGGAGTGGAAATAAATCCACCAGAGCGCGTAGGTGACTCTGCGCTTGCACACCGCAGCCGATAAAGGCGACTACCCCAGAATCTGACCTCGCCAACCGTTTAGCAGCCACGGCACTCAACGCTGCAGTACGAATCGCAGTGATCCAATTACCATCGATCAGTGCAAGCGACTGACCTGTTTTGCTATCGAGAAGAACTACCGCTGAGTTTATTAATGGCTCACCGCTTTCAGGATTTCGAGGGTTGAGGACGAGAGATTTTGTCGCGATGAAGGGTGGGTTATCGGCAGCAGCAAGTGTCGACATTAGAAATCGGTTATCAGGCAAATACAGAGCCGACTTCGGCGCGTTCCACATTCGCCCCTCAGCACGTTCTCTGATCAGATGTTCAATGCTATGCACCGACTCTTCAGTCCCGATTTCCAGGGCGTCCAATTCGGATGGTCCCAGGTAAAGGGGAGCGTTGATGTCATTCATAACTGCTCCTTGAGTCTAGCGCGAAGTATAGGCGATATTAGCGCTGCTTTTTAAACCAATTGAGTATACACAACTGGCCGCAGGCAACCACATATCGGCTTCAGTAAACCCGCCCTTTCCCATCGGGAACACCTGTTACCTTTCTTCGAATTACTGCCCAAATGGCCTTTAGAGCATCCGACTATGGGGTGACGGCCTATAGACTGGAGTCGGAGGGTCGCACATAGCTGCAACCGGGAAGCGGATGGGCCAGCTCTGTCGCGGTTTACTTGAATGCCTGTGGCAGCTTGAATTACGGGTTCGCCAGGGACAGGTGTCCGATATGAACGTTACCCTAATCGCCATTGATTTGGCAAAAAGCACTTTCCAGGTTTGCGGCGTCAATCGCCAGGGAAAGGAAATTTTCAACCGAGCAACCAGTCGCAAGAAGCTCACTGCCTTGATCGCCCAGTACCTAGGTATTCCTGTTGCAATGGAAGCCTGCGGCGGCTCCAACTATTGGGGGAGAACCTTCCAAAAGAACGGGCATTAGGTGCTCTTGATACCTCCCCCGCATGTCAAACTCTTCGTCAAGGGCAACAAGAATGACCGCAATGATGCTTTCGCCATCAGCGAAGCCGCCAGGCGTCCCAAAATGCGTGTTGTCGCACCGCGGAGCCTGGAACAAACCGATATGATCCTGTTACACCGAATCCGGGAGCGACGTGTTCGCGCTCGTACCGCGCTGATGAATCAAATGCGAGGGCTTCTTTGCGAGTACGGGATTGTTCTTCCCGCTGGGGCTGCCACCTTGCGTAAAGCACTCCCACTGCTATTGGAAGACGCAGAGAATGGTCTAACCATGGCGGCCCGTCGATATATGCAGGACTTACTTAATGAGTGGCGGGATCTGGCTGAACGCATACAAGCGGACAAGCATTCTATCCACGTAATAGCTCGCGAGTCCCCCGTGTATCAATTTCGGGGACTTGATTTGGCAATACCCCCAATATAGTTTCTTAAATACAGTTAGTTACGATCTGCTTCTGTATCGGGAGCGGAGTCGGTAAGCAGCTGGGCAGAGTGGAATTCCCTGGTGATCTAGCACTTCGCGCGCGTGTAATGCTAAACTGTAGCGATAAGAGAGACAACAAAATAAGGTGCTAGCCGGTGCAACGGGACTTTCGCCTAGGTGAGTGGACGGTTAGATCTCGGCGACATATATTGGAAAACGGCAGTGACAGTAAACGTGTCACGCCCAAGTCTATGGCTGTTCTGGAGTGTCTTGCCGCGGCGGCCGGCGAGCCTGTGTCGCGAGGGGATTTGTTTGATGCGGTCTGGCCTGGCGGCGAGGTGTCCGATGACACTTTGACCCAATGTGTCGCTGAATTGCGCAAAGCCTTTGGCGATTCTGCCCGTAAGTCTCAGGTAATTGAGACCATTCACAAGGTGGGGTTTCGGCTACTACCTGTCGTAGAACCGCTGGAAGATGCCGCCGCAGAAAAGCACGGTAAGGGCATCGCGGAAGCGCTTGAAACACCCGTATTGACCGGTAAATCCGCCCGTTATACTCAGTCTCAGTCAGAACAGCCTGTAAGAATGTCCCGTGTAAAAGCCGCTTCATTCGTTGTTGTTGGCCTGCTTGCTGTTGGTGCCATACTGATGACAATGGACAAACCACGCATCTGGTTAACTCAAGGCGCAATGGAACTCGCACTTCATGCGGCAGCGCTGATTTCTTCGAACGAGCTTGATGTCCAGTTGGGCATCGCCGTTTTGCCATTTACAAATATGAGCAGCGATCCTGAGAATGAGTATTTTAGCGATGGTATGTCGGAGGAAATACTGGATGCGCTGGTAAAGACCAATCGTATGCCTGTGATTGCACGCACATCTTCATTTCAATTTAAAGGCAAGAACCAGGATATCAGGGAAATTGGACAACAGTTAGGTGTTACGCACGTTTTAGAAGGCAGTGTTCGTAAAGCAGGCTCTCGAGTAAGAATTTCGGCTCAATTGATTGACTCAAAGACAGGTGCACATATCTGGTCTGATACTTACGAAAGAGAACTATTAGATGTGTTTGCCTTACAGGATGAAATCGCCACCACCATTACAACGCAAATCGGTTCTGCCATTGATCCAGGATTAGAACAACCGATAGACAAGCAAGGTAGTCGCGGAACAGCTTCAGCAGAAGCTTATGATCTCTATCTAAGAGCAAGACATTTTGCCAGTATAGATAATCCCCACCAGGTAGAAATGGCAATACCTTTGTATAAACAGGCGCTCGCACTAGACGACAGGTATGCGGATGCATGGGTTGGATTGGCAGGTTCATACACTTCCCTCGCAAGTTATGGTCTTTACATTCCATCGGAAACGTATCCGTTGGTTATAGATTCAGCTAAAAAGGCGCTCAAGGTTAATCCGAATCATGCGGGTGCATTGGCCTTGCTTGGAAACGCAATCGCCAGGCTAGAATTCAAATGGAATGAAGGTATGGCGCTTATGGCACGTGCAGTGGCACTAAGGCCTGAAGATGCAGGTCTTCTGGCAGCGTATGGTCATTACCTTCTGGCTACCCGGCAAGTACAAGCAGTGTCTGTTTTGAATAAGGCCTATAGGCTCAATCCGCGTGCCCCACTGGTTACCTTATCAAAAATTGGGCTTCTGATGGAACTCGGCCGTGGCCTGGATGCGGTCGCAATACTTCAATCTTTCGCGGTAACTAATCAACAAGGATATTTTTCCAACGTTCTAAATGGTGTCTTGGCTGCCTTTACCGGACATGCCAGTGTCATTGAAAAAGCCATTGAAAATCTCAATAAACTTGTTGGTTCAGATGACCCTGCTGTGCAAGTATTGGAACTTATGAAACTACAGATGATTGAAAACAATGTTGAAGCTGCCGAGCGTTTACGCCGAGATTTGATTGTTCAAAGTCAGTACCGGCCGATACCTTTCCACACAATGTTTGTTTTCGATGAAGATCAGGCAAATGAAATGTGGACTAACCAGTTGAAACTTCGATCAAATGATATTTCTGCCCTGTTTGGTCCAAAGCCTATCTATATGGCTGACAAGAATTGGCAGCGAATTAGAACACTTGCGAATGTTTCGGAAGTTCAGATAGGGTCGCTCGCTTCGGGATTGATTAGGACAGAAGATGAATTAAACGACCTCATTTCTCAGGCAGCTACATTACCTGATGATGTTATGAATCTATATATTGGTGACTATAAAGAAAGAGAACGTGGTTGGATTATAAGAGTCAGCCGAAAAAATAACCAACTTACGCTTATCCTTAGGGACGGTCAGCCCTACGCTTACATACCCGATAGCAGCAACAACCAGCGCTTCCATGGCCTGGAGCTTAAGGGGGTATTGGAGTTCAATATTGTACAGGGCAAGATAACGGGGCTCGCCTTAGAACAAAGAGGTATTACGTTTATCTTAGACAAGATTGGGGATTAATACAGCGTATAGGATTGCTGGATTCATTCACAAATACAATGCGGTCGAAATTGAGTACTTCGGTAGCGCTCGCCCGGGTTCTGGCAAATTAACTCAGCCAGATCGCAAAAAGCGGTTTCGAGAATTGTGACAGATTAATATGGCGACACCATTTCAGTTGCTGCGAAAACATGTAGTATTGTGCAGCTAAAACAATAACAAGCGGAGAGCGGAAAAATGGCACGAGGTGAATCATATGCAGTGGGGCCAGAAGACCCCGCGGTGCGGAATATAGACATCGGAAAGGCCTTAGCGGAAGTAGCGACCCTACACCCGGACCGGGTGGCACTTATTGCAGGGGTTCCCGATCCCGCAAAACGACGGCAATGGACCTATGCGCAATTGCACGAACAGGCTGAAATGGTTGCGCGGGCGCTGGTGCAGCGCTTCAAGCCCGGAGAACGCGTGGCGGTGTGGGCGCCTAATATCCCCGAGTGGGTGCTCATGGAATACGGCTGTGCCCTGGCAGGGGTAATACTGGTGACAGTCAACCCGGCATACCAGTCTGATGAGCTGGCCTATGTGTTGAATCAATCGCGTAGCGCGGGGGTATTTGTGCTGCCGGAATTTCGTGGTAACCCGATGATGCACCACCTGAATAAGGTGCGTGATGAGTGTACTGAATTGCGTGAAGTGGTGCGCTTTGACGAATGGGATGCATTTCTTGCCTCTGGTGACGATGAAACTATTGAGCTACCGCTAGTGTCCCCCGAAGATGCTTGCATGATTCAATACACCTCCGGCACCACGGGATTCCCCAAGGGCGCGTTGTTATATCATCGCGGCCTGGTAAATAACGGTGCTCACACGGCGGATCGCATGGGCGTAACAGAAGCCAGCACCTACATGGGTAGTATGCCCCTGTTTCACACTGCCGGTTGCGTGTTGGCGGTGCTGGGCGCCCTGGCAAAACGAGCCACACTGGTGCTGGTAGAAATGTTCGAGCCAGGCATGGTACTGGAGTTAATAGAAACCTATCGCGCTAATGCCATGCTGGGTGTGCCCACCATGCTGATCGGCATGCTTGAGCACCCTGATTTTGAATCCCGTGATTTAAGTTCGGTGCAGGCCGTATGCTCAGGGGGCTCTACCGTGCCGGCGGCCCTGGTGACCCGACTCGAGGAGACGCTTAAGGCTCCCTTTACCATCGTTTTCGGTCAAACCGAATGCTCGCCCGTGGCCTCAATGACGCGTCCAACAGATTCCATTGAAGACAAGGCCAACACACTGGGTGGACCGATGCCCGGGGTGGAGGTAAAAATTGTGCACCCGGAAACCGGACACACCGTAGAGTTGGGCACCCTCGGAGAGTACTGCACCCGGGGTTACCATGTTATGCACGGATACTTTGAAATGGTCGAGGCAACTGCCGAAACCATAGATAGCGAAGGATGGCTGCACACAGGTGACCTGTGCTCAATGGATGAGCGCGGCTATTGCAAAGTTGAGGGTCGCCTCAAGGATATGATTATTCGCGGCGGAGAAAATATCTATCCGCGTGAGATCGAAGAGCTATTGTTCAAACACCCAACGGTGGCTGAAGTTGCCGTTGTTGGACTACCTAGTGAACGCATGGGGGAGGAAGTAGGTGTATTCCTACGCGCTGCGCCCGGAGAAGGCATAAGCAAGGATACCTTATTCGCCTATTTGCGCGAACATTTATCGCCGCAAAAGACGCCTCGCTTCTGGTTCGAAGTAGCGGAGTATCCCCTGACCGGCTCCGGCAAGATTCAGAAATTTGCCCTGCGCAAGCAATGGGAAGAAGGGCAGCACCAGGAAATTTGACGCCCGCAGCGGGCCGGGGCATGACGCCCTGTCCCCCATTTTATTTTATCCGGCAGTACCGAGCTCCCGCTCCACGGCAACATCCAGTGCAGCATTGAGGTCCGCGCGCACTCGCGCTTTGGTGTTCTTGTATGCAGTCATGTCCAACGCAGACAATTGCGTTGCGAGTGCCGTAGCTCGTGGCAGCAATGCATCTGCGTCGACCTGTGCATGGCGAAATACGGTTCTGACACCCATTAGCCCCTCCCCGTCAACAGGGCACAGAAAAACAAGAGGCGTCCGCCCCAGAGTGTCAACCTGTGGAGTGTTTCGCTCAAAGTATTACTTGGCCCATGCCTGGGTGAGATTGTGCACAGAGGGCGCCTGTGGGGAGACCTCTGTAATACGTACGGTGCTTTCGCTTTTAGCGGCGTGTATAAATGGCACCGAACTTTATGCACCAGAGGCGAATTGATTCTCGGCTGACGGTTATGTCTCGTGCGGCTAAGATATCCTCAACATCTCGGAAGCTGAGGTTGAATCGATAGTAAAGCCAAACGGCATAAGAAAGTAATGTCAGGCGGGAATCTGCGGCGTCTATATGTATTCATGAGCCGATTCAATCAATTCCAGCGAGTTTATTTGGCAATACCGGTGCACACTCCAGCCAAGCTACCTTGCTGGCATATGGATGTCTGCGAAATCCATGTAGCGCTGCCAATCATACAAGGTGACATCATGCTCACCATCACGGATGTGGTAGCCGATGACACTTTGTATCGGTGAGTTGATCGGCGGCTGCTCGGTAGCACCCAGCCCCTCTTCGCCTAGCAACTCGTAGACCGGACTGGCATAGAGCCCGCTCTCGAACTCGCCCAGGGGGTCGGCCCAGATATCTTCTTCGGCGCTGGCGATATACACCGGTCGCGGAGCCATCAGCGCGATAAGCTGATGCTGGTCAACTGGAATCAGCGACGGGTTGTCCTGGTACTGGTCAAAGTTATCGGCAAACCAGTGAGAGAAAATTCTACTCACGAACCACACAGGCTCTTTGCAGCTGTTGATGACTATCGGATCGGGGCAAATTACATCTGGCTCCCCTTCTCGGCGGGACAGTGACGCGCCTACCGTACCGGAATCATTGGAGACCGCCAACGCGAAGCGCTCGTCTTGTGCCCCTGCCCACAGGGCAGTTTTCCCCAATCTGGAGTGCCCCATCACTGCGATCCGGTCACTGTCTATATCGCCATCGGTTAACAGGTTATCCAGTGCCCTGCTCAGGCCCCAGGCCCAGGCGCCAATAGCGCCCCATTCATCTGCCGCTGGCCGGCTCTGGCCATCGAAATAGAACAGCGGGTGAATACCATTTTGTTGGCTGTCGTTGAAGTCGTCCGGATCCAAATCATGGTGATAGACGGTTGCCAGCCCGTAGCCGCGCGCGATGATCTCAGCGACCGGCCAGCGCCTACTACGGTTGCCACGCTCAAAGCCATTGCCTGGATCGCTTGCCGGCAACCAGATGTCCGGATCCGCATCCACAGTATGATTGCCGCGGAAATTCAGGCCCATGAATACCGGTGCCGGCCCTTCGACCTGGTTGGGCAAGTAGATAAGCAACTCGGCGGTGAGAGAACCGAGCGTGGTGGTAAACACCATGCGGACCTGCTTTCGCGTCGCAGTCCCGCCCAGGGCGTTCTCGTCGATCTCCAGGTCTTCATAACTCACCTGGAACGGGTCATCAGGTGTATTGCCGTAAACCTGATCAGCGAACAATTGCAGGGTTTCAGGGCGTCGCAGTTCGCGCCAGTCACGTGCTGTGATAATGGGCGTGCCATCCTCGCTGATCAGGGGCTGGGGCAGGCCATAAGGATCATTGATGAGGATGGGCTGCCTGCCACCATCACCATCGCTGCTTTCACCATCGCTGCCGTCACTACAGGCAACCAGTAAAGTGATTAATATCAGAAAGGTAAAACGGGGTATGGCCATTATCTGTACTCCAGTTCGGCGAGCACCTTGTCGAATGCCGCCAGGGTAATGTCCACATCCTCTTCCGTGAACACCAGTGGTGGGCGGAATTTCAGGCAGTTGCCATTCGGCCCGGTAAGTCCGATCAGTACGCCTTCCGCTTTCATTGCATCGGGTATCAATCTGGCGAGTTCCGCCGCTGGTTCCCGGGTTTTCCGGTCGCGCACCAGATCGACACCGACAAACAAACCCCTGCCCTGGATGTGGCCGATAACCTCGTGCTTTTGAGCTAACTGTCGCAGGTGACTGACGAGGTACTCTCCTACACTTGAGACATGCTCGAGAATATTGTGTTCTTTGGCGTAATGGATCACTGCCCTGGCGGCAGCTGCGGCGACCGGGTTGCCGCCGAAGGTATTAAAATATATGTCGGACCGGGCCCACTCGTCAGCGATGGCGCGTGTGGTGAAAACTGCGGCAACCGGGTAACCACCACCGAACGGCTTGCCGGTGAATACGATGTCGGGTACGACATCGTACTGCTCAAAGCCCCAGAATGTGCCGGTGCGGCAGACGCCTGCCTGCACTTCATCGGCAATACATAACCCACCCGCAGCATGGACTTTCTCATACACCCGGGTGAAGTAATCCCCAGGCGCATCCAGCGCACCCTGGGAATCAAAAATGGTGTCACAGACAAAGGCGGCCAGGCCCTCGCCATTACCCTCCAGAGCTTCAATCGCCGGGTCTACCAGGTCGGCGTATCTCTGACCCAACTGCTCATCATCGCCCTCACCCTCGAGGAACGAGCCACGGTAGGTATTGGGGGGCTCTACGGCCTGGATATAGGGCGGGCGCTTTTCTTTCGGATAAGTGGCCGTGGACATTTCACCGACCAGCTTGGAATTGCCGTGGTAACTGCCCTCCATCACCACCGCACCAGAGTTACCGGTGACCACACGGGCGATTCGCATCGCCAGCTCACAGGCCTCGGTACCGGTACAGACGAACAGGCAGACCTCGAGGTCACCTGGCAGGGTTTTCGCGACTTCTTCTGCCAGCTCGATCACATTCTCATGAAGGTAGCGGGTATGAGTATTCAATACGGTAGACTGGTCAGCAATCGCCCTGGCAATGCTCGGGTTCGCATGCCCCATGGACTGCACATTGTTGTAGCAATCCACGTAGCACCGGCCCTTGTCATCGTATAGTCGCGCACCTTCACCCCGGACGATGTGCACGGGATCATGATAGAACAGCATGCTCCCCGCGAAATGTTTATTGCGCCGCTCTATCAACTCGATGTTCTGGGTCGTCTCCGGGTCATAACCACCAAACTTGATATGACCCAGGGCGGCGGAATTTTTCAGCGATTTGTTCTTATCACTCATTTTAACCCTCCGAATTTGCCTGATATACAGTGCGTCCACCGACTACCGTTTTCTGCACCCGGGTTTTATGGATATTGTAGACATCCACTTCAAACGGGTTCTGGTCAAGGATTACAAAATCTGCCAGTTTCCCTGTCTCTATCGAACCGATTTGGGTATCGCGCCCCTGGGCGTAGGCACCGCCCATCGTAAATGCCCTGATGGCCACTTCGAGACTTACCCCTTCACTTTCCAGTGGAAAAGCTCGCGAATCCCCACCAGGCACTTTCCGCGTTATCATGGATTCGATCGACAGGAACGGATTTGGGCTATCCGCCACTGGCCAGTCCGAGCCCACGGATATATGAACACCTGACTTCTGCAAAGTGTTAAAGGGAAAGGCCCAGTCCAGACGCCTCTGCCCCAGCTCTTCCCTGACAATATCCCAGCCCGGCACGGGATACCAAAAGTACGGCGAAAACTCCGCGACAACATCCAGCTCACTAAAGCGCTGGCGATCATCAGGATGGATGAGAACCGCATGGGCAACACTGTGGCGAAGCTTTGAGCCCCGCTCCCTCGCTTCCTCTATCACATCGAGAATCGTTCGAATGCTCTGCGAACCCACACCATGGGATTTGATCGTAATTCCCCTGGCATCGTACTCGAGAAATTTTTCCCGAAAATACTCGGGATCATTGCGCCAGGGTCCGCCGTGTACATCCGTCGTACCCTCATAGGGCTCTACCATGATAATGGTCTGGCCACCCGCCGACCCGTCGAGAACGAACTTCACTCCCGAGGCATCCAGCCAGTTCTCACGGTAGTAATTCTGATGATTGGCAATAGCCTTTTCGGCACCCTGCTTCCATTCCGGGCTTTTCCACTCGATGGGGTCGGCAATATACGCGCGAACCCTGACCGTAAGTTCTCCCGCATCGAACATATCACGATAGGCGTCCAGCATATAGAAGCGTGCCCAGACATCGCTGATAGCGGTAAACCCGAAACGGTTGAGCTGGTCAAATACCGGCTTGATACCACGATCAATTAACTCCTTCCCCCGGGGAAGCTCTTTCAATGCCGCCTCGTAGGCGTGATTGGCTGCAGTCTCACGCAATACGCCGGTGGGAATACCCTGGGCATCTTTCACTATAACGCCACCCTCAGGGTTGGGCGTGCCCGCGGTAATTTGTAACTTCGCCATGGCAACGGAGTTCAACAGTACCGCGTGCCCACCTATATCCCACAACATAGCGGGCCGCCCAGAAACCAGCGCATCGAGCGTTGAATAGTGGGACGGTACGGGTGCATCCACGATGTTTTCACCGTTATCCGCCAGCCAGTTCAGGTTCCCGCCTACCAGCCAGCTCTTGCCCGGCACCTGAGTGGCCATGGACTTGATCAATTCCGCCTGCTCTGGCCAGTCCATTTCACTGGGCTGGATAGACACCCCCATCCTGTTTTCCGCCACCATGTCCGGATGAACGTGATCCTCTACCAACCCTGGCAACACGAACTGTCCATCAAGGTCAACAATGCGGGTCTGGTCTCCGATAAAGGCTTTCATATCCTTTTCTTTACCGACGGCCACAAACCGGTCACCGACAACAGCAAAGGCCTCGGCCCAGAGTGCGCTCTCGTTCACGGTGTACACGCTGGCGTTCACATAGACTGTGTCTGCAGTTTCAGCCTTCACTCCGGATGCAATCACCAGGATGAGAGAGGCGACTATCGTACTCGCTTTCCACATAACGGCTC
>JABHWT010000398.1 GCA_018657645.1 Halieaceae bacterium
AATTCAAACGGCTTGACTACATAATCATCCGCGCCAGCATCCAGCCCATCCACTTTGTCATCCAGCGTATTGCGTGCAGTCAATACAAGAACAGGAATGACCTGCTTGTCCGCCCTCAACTGACGCAAAACCTGCATGCCTGGCACGCCAGGCAGGCCCAGATCCAGAATCAGCAAATCGTATGGCGTTGCGGTCAGTGCCGCGCACACCGGTTCGCCTGACCGCAACCAATCCACTGCATACTGTTCCAGCTTCAGCGCAGTCTCCAGCGATTCGCCCAGCTGCATGTCATCTTCGACCAGCAGAATTCGCACTGTACATGTTCCCTCGTTTCATGGCCATCAACCGACTCGATGGCCCATAGTGTACCAGTGAGCTGAAACGGAGCTTAATCTCGAGCTTTGACGCTACAATTATTATCGGTTATTTTCACACTTTGTATGCAACAGGGTCGCCCGACAGTGTTAGACTCAATAGCGCTGAATTTTCAGCGGTATTTTATGCACGCGGTCGAAGTTCCCAAGAGTTCATCGGTACGTAATCCATAAAGAGAAATGAACAAGTGCGCACACCAATGGGGCGCCTATTGCTACAGGTATAAGAATATGTCTACAACAACTGGAACTGTTAAGTGGTTTAATGAATCTAAAGGATTTGGATTTATCGAGCGGGAAGACGGACCCGATGTCTTCGTACATTTCAGCGCTATCAAGGGCGATGGATTCAAAACCCTCGCAGATGGTCAGAAAGTCGAGTTCACCGTTACCGACGGACAGAAAGGCCCCCAGGCGGAGAATGTAACGCCAGTCTAGACCCAAACAGCCAGGAGCGAGAGGGACCGACGGTAAAAGGAGCACTATGTGCTCCTTTTATCTGGGAAACCTTTGGCTTTCAGGTGCCCGTTGCATCAAAGGTATCATATTGAAGAAAGGCAGGTCGCCTGCCGGAAAATGATGGCACCGGAGCTGCATCCACCTCTGTGTGTACTGAAAGGAAAGGACTCGGCCTGAGCGGCTCGCAGGATTGCAATGCTGTCTAATAATGGCGGCGGTGAGAGGCCTCATGAGCGAGGCGGGCTATTAATTTAAAGTGCTGTGTGCTTGTACACAGACTCCCTCAGACTTCCTCGCGCATTCTCTTTTGCCGCTCCAGTTCTGAGGCCATGTACTTAAGCCACTGGTTTGCATACTTCTTGGATCGCTTATCTCGCCCAGCTTCCTTGAATGCGCTACGAGCCTTGCTGTACTGCTTATCGTTGAAATATGCCATACCTAAAACCAATCTTGCGGTATCGGGACGCTTAACACCACCGCGGGCAAGCCCTTTATTAATCGACGAAATTGCTTTCTTAAAGTGATCGCCGTCCAGATAAACATTCCCCAGCCGGGCATAAAGTTCGCCCGCATCTGACTTTGCCGCTGCCTTTTCCATCGCTGGGATAGCTTTTTTCACTTCCTGAGCCTGACGCCAGGCGTTACCCAAAATCTCATAGTTTTTGGATGTAGCCTCGATTGACTTATCTTTCAAACCTCGGTCCAGCACCTTGCCTGCATAATAGGGAATATCTCCATTCAATAGAAGATAGGCCACAGTAACCTGCTCAGTCCCCTTGTCGAGCATGTTTTGTGCATAAGCTGTTTCCATGGCTGCCAATTGCCAGGACTCCTTGCCCTGCTCTCCATACATATGGGACAACTGCACCCAATACTGCTTTTTGGGGTAGTACTTCAGCAATTCCTCCAAAACTCGCACCGCGTTTGGTACATCATTTTTGTCAAAATACAGGAAACGAGCAAGGTTATACCACTGCTCCTTGGGTGTTTTGCCCTTCTCCATGTACATGGAGATTGCTTTCTCGACGTTTATCAAAGCCTTGGTGTAATCCTTTATCTGATAGTAACCCTGACTCAACAACACATAGGCATTAGCCGGCGGATTTTCGGCGACCTTGAACCACTGCAACAGGGCTTCAATTCCCTTTTTCCACTCCTCTTGCACAAAATACAACTGTGAAATGGTGTATCGGGTGTTCACCTCCATGGCCAGCGGGATATCGGGCTGGGCCACGACTTTCCTGTAGGCGCCAAGGGCCTTGTTATAATCCTCAACGGAGTAGTGAATAAATGCGTACAGGTTATAAACATTGGCCAGCTCGTAGCTGTTCAGCGCACGCTTGCCGCTATTGTCAATCATGTCATCGAGAATGCCACGCGCATTTTTCCAGTCCTTGGCTTCCGCTGCAGTCTGGGCTTCAGCCAATTTCTCGTAGACCTTGTTACGCAGTGCAGGTGTGCGCCTGGTTTCCTGCGGCTTTTTCTTTTGCTGCTCCTGGGCAATCACCGAAGACAGGGGCTTAATGCCAAAATCACCTTGCAGCTGGGAGAGCGCCACCTGGGCAGCAATTACTGGCAGCGCGAAAATAACCGCGCGTATCCAGACTTGAATCTTAAACAATTTCGTGGTCCCCATTACTCTTCCAACTCGTAGGTGAACTTGTTGCGAACGCCCGCTACTTCTATCGGCTCGCCATCGACAACCCTTGGCTTGTACTTAAACTTAAGTGAAGCTTTCACCGATGCGCGATCAAACACACCGGAGGGCTGGCAATCTACCGCCTTGGGGTCGCGAATTGAACCCGTTTTAGTAACCGTATACTCAACAATACAGTAGCCGGTCAGCCCCCGGGTTTGCGCTCGGCGAGGGTAAATAGGCGCCACTTTCACGATGGGCAAATATTCACCATCGCCCGAGGACATGCCCGTGGAGTTGATCTCCACGTTTACCTGAGCCATGGGTGCTGTGTTGATAACTTCTACGTTCATATCCATAGAAATATCAGGGGTAGACAAGTCCGGTGGTGGTTCATCGACCTCATCGGGCTTATCGGGCTTCTCTTCGCTAAGATTGGTCTCGATCTCTCTATCTGGCATGTGAATATCGGCAAGCTTGGTCTTATCTGACTCGTCGAGTTTCAGGTCTGCCGATGCAATCAGATACTGCATGATAAAAAACAGACCGCCAGCCACCGGAATGGCAAAGATGGCGCCAAAAATCAGTCTGAAAACATTGCGATTCATAGTGAGTTACTTATCGTCTGTGGCCAGTGATACATCGTACACTCCCGCTTCGCGGGAGGAGTCCAGAACAGAGACCACAATTTCGGTAGTCGACTTGTTGTCCGCCTGAATAACAACGGCTCCCTTGGGGTTCTCGGCGTGCAGGCGTTCAATGTTAGCGCGTACTGCTCTAATATCGACCCGACGGTTATCCATCCAAATCTCATCGGTGGCCGTAATTGCTATTAGGATATTAACGTTCTCTGATGGCTCAGATGTGGAAGCCTGTGGTCTATTGACCTCCACCCCGGCCTCCTTGATAAAAGACGCCGTCACGATGAAGAAAATCAGCATGATAAACACCACGTCAAGCATGGGTGTCAAGTCTATCTGGGCTTCGTCTTCGGCATTTGCCGCTTGATTATTCCTGCGCATTACTATTGCTCTCTTAGTGATCCGTCGTCAGGTTGTCTTGTAAAAACTCGCTCTCACGCTGTACAGCCTGGGTGATATAGGTGTTGCCAAAGACTCCGGATAATGCCGCGATCATGCCGGCCATGGTCGGAATAGTGGCCCGGGATACACCACCCGCCATGGACTTGGCATCACCACCACCGGTGACAGCCATGACATTAAAAACCTCGATCATTCCAGTCACCGTGCCAAGCAATCCAAGCAGGGGACACAGGGCAACCAGGGTCTTGATAACGGGGAGGTACCGGGTGATCTCCGTTCTTGCCTCAGAAATCAACTTGAAGCGAATCTGGTGGGCATTCCAGGACTTTCGCTCAGCGCGCCCCTCCCAGATAGTGATTGCACGGGCCACATCTTTCTTCCAGCCAACCTTCAGATACCAGGCCCGCTCAAAGATCAACATCCACATCACGAACAACAGGGCGGCAACCAACCAAAGCACATCACCACCCATTTCCATAAAGTGGGCAACGGCCTCGTAAGCACTATCAAACCAGTACATGCTAATTCCCCAGGGACGACTCGGTATGCTCGGCAATAATGCCGGTCGTACGCTCATTCAGGATGTGAATGATACGCTGAGCTCGCCCGTTGACCACGGTGTGCAACAGTACCGTCGGAATCGCAACCAGCAGGCCAAGAACCGTTGTGATCAGGGCGCCTGAGATACCTCCAGCCATGGCTTTTGGATCACCCGCACCAAAGATGGTGATGGCCTGGAAGGTAATAATCATACCGGTCACTGTACCAAGCAGCCCCATCAGTGGCGCCACCGCGGCAATAATTTTCAACAAGGTTAAACCCCTCTCCAGCTTCGGGGTCTCCTTCATGATTGCCTCGGACATCTTCAACTCTAGGGTTTCAGTATCCATAGTAGGATTGGCATCGTGAACACTCAGCACGCGACCCAGTGGATTGTTGTCCTTGTGGGTATCACTTTTAAGCTGGGAATTTACCTTGGCACTGACAATTGAGAGTACCATCAGGCGGAGAATCGCTAAAAGAAAGGCAAAGACCCCCACCGCGGTGATAGCATATCCAATATAACCACCCTGGTGCCAACGCTCTTCAATTGTAGGGCTGTTGATCATGGCCGCCAGATAGGAGCCTCCACTGGGACCGGTGGGGTCCAAACCAACTTTCTGCAGACCGCTGGTCGAGGAAACCATGCTCTTCGCCCAACCCGTATAAGGCCCTGAAGGTTGACGAGAAAGCTCTTCCAGGGAGCCCTTGCTAGGCACATACTGCAGATACAATCCCTCTTCGGAGATGATGTTGAACGTGCCTAACCGGACAACCTTCTGTTGAATCTTGTCTCCGTTGGGCTTGGATACCTCGGTAGTAAATGATACAACTTTGCCAGATTCAATCATCTCCCGCTGCAATTCGTACCAGACTCGTTCGATTTCCGCAATACTGGGCAGAACGTCGCTACCGCTCATTTTTTCGATGAGCTCCTGCAGGAATACCTCTCTCCCCGGATACTGGGTGCTAGTCAAGGAGAACTCGAGATTGGAAGCCAGGTCGCCGGTAGCGGAAGTCAGGTGTCCAAACAATTCCGCCAGGGTACCCAGCTTGTCTTTTAGTTGCTTTTGCTTGGCGGCGATTCGAAGTTCGTTCTCTTCAAAGGTGTTTTCCAACTTTGTACTTAACCTCTCCTGCCGCGCACGTTCAGCTTTCGCATCCTTCAGCATTTGAGCCTGTTTGGCTTTCGCTCGGGAAAACTCCTGCTCCCGCGCGCGATTCTCCTTGGCCTCTTTAATCTGGCCTTGCTTGACGAAGCCCAGTAACTGATCGAGGGTCTGGGCTTCCTGAGAAACTGCAGTGCCCGCGGTAAATGCAAATGCGCTACACATTACAATGACAGCGCCTTTTAGAATATTAATGCTCATTAGAGGGCCTCCGGCGCTGGTATTGGCATATTCAACAAGCCAATAGTGGCTTCTTTACGAGCGATCCGCAGTCCCGTCATGATGGCGGTACGATATTCTGCTCGCTCCAGCGGGACCCAACTCCGACTGACCTGATCCCAGGCCCCTGCCACTTCCGTATCGGTAGTCTGGTAGACCAGGGAGACTCGACCAACACGGAAAAAGTTAACGTCGCGCTCGACACCACCGATCTCCACACTGCCTTTATAAGCATCGATCTTGCGTCCGTACTCGTTCTCGATCTTGTAGGCCTCCAGAACCTGGCGGAATTTCTCTGCCACTGTTACATCAGAGCGGTCCAGATTAGAGCGCAGGAAGGCTATTCGCTTAGCTCGCTCCTCCTGGTGGAATGGCACATCCAGTTCAACAAATTTCTCCAGGCCGTCGATCATACGTATAACCAGCGGCGTCATCTGACGCTGAATGATTGTCACCTGGTCAATAGAGTCATCGATTTGGCCGATGCGCCTATTCTGGTTGTCAATCTGACGCTGCAGACGCGCGTTGTAAACCTTTAAGCCGTCTATTTGCTTCACGACCGTTTTATAGTCGCCGAGCAAATCGCGGGTTTCGTCAGCCAGGCGGTCTATTTTGCCCTGCGACTTCCGAGCGGCTTGATTTTTGTCTTCTCCAACCTTGAGGATGGAATCCAGTGTAGTGGCTTGCACAGCAGTCACAGAAACCACAAGGGCGCCTGTGGTGAGCAGTACAGCAGTCAATACATTTTTCAATCGATGCATAGTCATGGGAATTGCGTTTCCTATATCTCACAAAGTGTGTCAGAGCTGATAAATCGGGACTCGGTACTATTTATATAGTTGAAATCTTTGAGTCGGTAAACCGAGGCCGTAAATATAAACCCAATAGTCCAAACATTTCAATGATAACCCCAGAGCATTGGAGCCAAACTAGGCTGTTGGGCATTTTAGTTACACATTAGTCAATGTTACAGCTCGAAGGTAACACTAGTTGTGCGTACATAGACGACAAAACTGTAATCATGGGTGTTGGGCGCCATTGCCACATGGCGTTCTCTACGTAATTCCCGCCACTCACTCCAGTCTATCGCCGGCAGCTGAGTATCTCCCTCTATCGCCGCGTGTATCTCAGTGACATAGAGCTTGCCGGCCCGGGGAAGAGCTGCCTTGTACACCTCCGCACCACCGATTACCATGAGTTCATCGCTACCATCCCGGGTTGCGATGCGCTCCGCAAGGTGTAAGGCATCCTCTATATTGGACGCCACCTCAATTCCATCGGCACTAAAATGAGGGTTGCGGGAGATCACAATATTGGTCCGCCCAGGCAGGGGCCTACCTATGGATTCAAAGGTTTTGCGGCCCATGACAATGGGTTTGCCCAAGGTTACTCGCTTGAAGTTCCTCAGGTCGTCCGGCAAATTCCAGGGCAGGGCATTGTTCTTCCCCATGGTGCCATTCTCGGCAACGGCAACAATAATTGACAGTAGCATGGGCCTGCTGGTGTACCTCGTCACTCATTCACGCGGGAGTGTCCCCACCACTAGACAGCAATGGGTGCGGCAATATTGGGATGCGCATTGTAGCCCACGAGTTCAAAGTCCTCGAATTTATAATCGTAAATAGTTTCTGCCCTGCGCAAAATTTTAAGTTGCGGCAAGGGCCTGGGCTCGCGACCCAACTGCTCGCGTACTTGTTCCAGATGATTACAATACAGATGGGAGTCTCCGGTGCAAATAACGATCTCTCCTAATCCTAGCTCACACTGCTGCGCCAGCATCATAGTCAGCACCGCCAGGCTGGCCGTGTTGTAGGGCAATCCCAGAAAGGAGTCGCTGGAGCGGATCAATAATTGTGCCGACAAGCGCTGGTCCGCCACATAAAACTGGTATAGCAGATGGCAGGGTGGCAGCGCCATTCGACCTGCTCTGACATTGTCCTGGGGACTTACGCTTTCGTCGGGCAAATACTCTACATTCCAGCCGTGGAACAAAATGCGCCGGCTGTCGGGGTTATTCCGAAGGCAATCCACCACGTAATCGATCTGATTAATCGTGTCACCATCGCGGGTGGGCCAGGCTGTCCACTGTGCACCGTATATAGGCCCAAGGTCGCCCTCGGGAGTTGCCCACTCATTCCAGATTTTGACCCCATTTGCATTGAGCCAGCCAACATTTGTACCGCCTGCCAAAAACCACAGTAATTCATTGATAATGCTTTTCAAATGCAATTTCTTGGTGGTCAGCAAAGGAAAGCCATTCGCCAGGTTATGGCGATACTGTCGGCCGAACACAGAAAGCGTTCCGGTGCCTGTGCGATCGCCCTTGCGCACGCCATTATCCAGCACATCCTGTAATAGATCGAGATACTGCCTCACTTGCCTTGCCCTCTGGTCTTGGTGCCAGGCCGCTTGGAATAGGCCGCCATCATCAGGTAGGCACCAATTAAAATCATGGGTATTGACAGTATCTGGCCCCGCGTTACCCAGCCCAACGCCTGAAATCCAAGGTGTTGATCGGGCTCTCTGAAGAATTCAGCAAAGAAGCGCAGGCAGCCGTAGCCAATACCGAATAATCCTGCCACCGCCCCTGGCGGACGCGGCTTGGATGAAAAATACAGCACGATGAAAAACAGAACAATGCCCTCCAGCGCAAACTGGTAAAGCTGAGAGGGATGCCTCGCCAAGTGCAGCGGATCGTTTGGAAACACCATTGCCCAGGGCACATCGGCCGGGCGACCCCACAATTCCTGACCTATAAAATTACCCAGGCGACCCAGTGCCAGACCCACGGGTGCCAAGGGCGCAACAAAATCCAGCATCGGGACAAAAGCAATACCCCGGCTACGGGCAAACAGATACATCGCGCAGATCACACCCAGCAGGCCTCCGTGAAACGACATTCCGCCCTGCCACACCCTTAACAGCCAGGTGGGGTCCTCGGCGATTCTGTCTCCGGCGTAAAACAGGGCATAACCCAGACGGCCGCCCAGCACCACGCCCAGCGCAGCGAAGAAAATAAGATCATCAACCTGATCCCGCTTAACCACGGCATCAGGAGCAGTGCTCTGTCGGGTCGCCAGCCACCAGGCAAAGGCCAGGCCAGCTAGATAGGTCAGCCCATACCAGTGTATTTTTATCGGCCCCAGGGCGACAGCGACAGGATCAAACTCAGGATATGGCAGCATAGTGAGGCCGTTTATATCTATTCACGTGGGTCGCCCCGAGAGGCACCCGTTGCCCAAAAGGGCTATTATCATTCACCCGGGAAGGATTCACAATTAATTCCCATCATCTGGGACACCTCTGAATAAAATGGGGACGTAGATATGTGTTTGGTTATTCTGGGCCACCGTGCCTGCAGTGAATATCCACTTATTGTCGCCGCAAACCGCGATGAGTTTTATGCCCGCAAAACCGAGGCATCGACTTTTTGGCCTCAGCACCCGAATCTGCTCGCCGGTAGAGATCTGGAGCAGGGCGGCACGTGGATGGGAGTGACCCGCTGCGGGCGATTTGCCGCAATCACCAATTTTCGAGACCCGGCGGCCACAGCGATGGCACCCCGCTCCCGGGGTGAGCTGCCCCTTCAGTACCTGGTAGGCAATATGACTGCAGGTGCATTTCTGAACAGGATAGCGGAGCGCTCATCACTCTACGCGGGATTTAACCTTCTCCTGGGTGATCGGGAGGAAATGTGGTACTTCAGCAATAGCCCGAGGCAAACAAACGGCGAGCCGGCCGGTGGTAGCCCCGAACCTCCAAGGATTCTGGCGCCCGGCATCTACGGTTTGAGCAATGCGCTTTTGGATACGCCCTGGCCCAAGGTCGAACGGGGTAAGCAGGGCCTGACTCGAGCTTTGCAAGCGCCTGTCGATCACGACACCCTGATGCATTTGATCGATGATAGACACCTGGCTGACCGCAATGCCCGGACTGCATTCGACATTTCAGAAGACATGGACTATCTGTTGTCTGCCCAGTTTATCGTAACCGATACCTATGGTACTCGCTCCAGCACCACCTTGTGGTCCGGCCGGGACGGAAGAGTGAATTGGCGCGAGCTGAGCTTCGATCAGCACGGTATCATACGGACCACGCGTGAAGAGAATTTCTGCCTTCACACCAACGAAAGCCTAGGGCACCTTTGAACAATGTGGCAACTAACCTACCCGACTGTGAATAAACTGCTCCAGCCCATGTTCTCTAAGCACCTGCTCCAGCCGGGCATGCACCTGCCCCGCTTCATCCATAATCATTACTTCATCCAGCACCTTGCGAGCCCCCTCCAGAGATAGGCTGCGCACTGCTTTTTTGACCTTTAGCAAGCTGGTCACGTTCATTGACAATACGTCAAAACCCATGGCCAATAGTAATACCGCTGCCAGCGGATCTCCGGCTAATTCCCCACAGATGCTCACAGGCTTACCTTCAGACCGGCTCGCTTCAGCCACGGTAAGCAGTGCTCTGAGGACCGCTGGGTGAAAAGAGTGATAGAGGTCCGCCACGCGTGCATTATTGCGATCGACGGCCAGAAGATATTGGGTCAAGTCATTACTGCCAACCGATAGAAAATCAACGCGCCTGGCCAGCGCATGTGCCTGATAGACCGCCGCCGGAACTTCCACCATTACTCCGATAGGAGGTAATTCACAAACAACGCCCTCCTGTAAAATTTCCCTATGACTGCGATGGATAAGATCCAGCGCCTCATCCAGCTCCGCGATATTGGAAATCATGGGAAGCATAATTTGCAGGTTCTCCAGTCCTTCATTGGCCTTCAACATCGCTCTGATTTGAGCCAGGAAAATCTCGGGGTGATCCAGAGTAACGCGAATACCGCGCCATCCCAGAAAGGGGTTATCCTCCTCGATCGGGAAATAGGGCAGTGCTTTGTCACCACCGATATCGAGAGTTCGCATAGTGACCGGGTTGGGCGCAAAGGCTTCCAGTTGGGTTCGGTAAATCTGGCGCTGCTCCTCTTCACTGGGGAATCGTTCGCGCAGCAAGAACGGTACTTCAGTACGATAAAGACCCACCCCCTCGGCACCCTGCTCGAGAGAACGAGCCACATCTGCCATCAGGCCCGTGTTCACCAGCAATGGCAACCTGTGTCCATCGCGGGTCTCACTTGGAAGATCGAGAAGGGATTCCAGGTCCTTGGATAGCGCCTCATCTTGTACAAGCAATTTCTGGTAGCGTTTTTTTACATCCTTCCGCGGATTGAGCAGCACTACGCCATAGTAGCCATCAACGATCAGTTCTCTGTCCTGCAACCGGGTGTAGGGCAGATCAACGGCCCCCATCACCGTGGGCACACCCATTGCTCTCGCTAAAATTGCTATGTGGGAATTCCCCGATCCACGCACCGAGATTATGCCCACCAGGTTCTCTCTTGGGATTTCGCCAAGCGAGGTAGCAGTCAAGTCCTCTCCCACCAGAATGGTCCGATCGGGATAGCTGCGTTGCTCCTTGTCAGCCTCCTGCAAGTAGGCCAATACGCGCGTGCCCAGATCCTTGACATCCACGGCCCGCTCTTTCAAATAACTGTGCTCCATCCGCTCGAAATGCCGAATGTGCTCTATCATAACCTGGCTCAGGGCACCCTGAGCCCATTGCCCCCCCTTGATCAGTCCCGCCACTTCGGCTCCAATCCTCGAATCGTCGAGAATGCCTAGATAAACGTCAAACAGAGCATGGTCTTCCGCATTGAGCTGATCGCTCAGGTTTTCAGCCACCGTACGAATATCGGTTCGCACACTCTCAAGAGCCGCCTTAAACGCGCGCACCTCGGCGCGTCGATTCTTGACGGTGCGTCGTGGCACCGCGTACAGGTCGGCCACCGGGGATACCACCACAGCAGTACCAATGGCGATGCCCGGGGCGCCGGCTATACCGGTAATTTTGGCGGGCGTTGCGACGCCAGAATCGAGCTCCTCCTCCACTGCTCCAGTAACCTTGGCATGGGCGATAACCCCGGCCAATTGGGCAGACATGGTGACCAAAAACGCCTCTTCACTTTCGTCAAAACGGCGCCGCTCTTCCTGTTGAACTACCAGTACCCCCAGAACCTCTCTCTGGTGGATGATGGGCGCACCAAGAAATGACTGGTAACGCTCCTCGCCCAGACCGGGTACACGTTGAAATCTGGGGTGGGTGGCGGCACTATCGAGATTAACAGGCTCTTCCCGCTCCGCAACGAGACCCACCAGACCCTCTCCCGGGTCCAGGACCGCCTCGCCCACCAAAGCCTCGTTCAGACCTTCGGTCGCAGTAAACACAAAACGTTCACTACCGGGCTCGCGCATATATACACTGCAAACCTCTGTACCCATGGCGTCTCGCACCCGCTTGACAATTATTTCCAGCGCATCGTTCAAGCCCTCGGCAGCATTAACCTCTTGAACGATTTTGCGGAGCATTTCAAGCATCATGTATTGGAGACTCCCTTGTTGTTTAGTTTTCGCCCCAGAGGGACGACCAGTTCTTTCATCGCCTTGCGATAAACCTCCCGTTTAAAAGAAACAACCTGATTCAGGGGGTACCAGTAACTTACCCACTGCCAATGATCAAATTCCGCTTTAGGATTCAGGTCCAACTTAACCGCTGAATCATCGGCCAGTATACTTAATAGAAACCACTTTTGTTTTTGGCCGACACAAACCGGCTTTTGATCTGCTCGAATAAATCGCTTGGGCAATCGATAGCGGAGCCAACCTCGGGTACAGGCCAGCACTTCGACGGCGTCGCCAGGCAACCCAATTTCCTCTTCCAATTCGCGGTACATGGCCTGCTCGACAGATTCCTGCTCATCAATCCCGCCCTGGGGAAACTGCCAGGCATCCTGCCCCCCCACTCTACGGGCCCACAGCAATTGGCCGAGAGCATTAGCCACTATTATTCCCACGTTTGGCCGAAAACCGTCTGAATCGATCACTTCAATCTGCCAATCTATCGCTCGAACCGGCTATTGTTCCATATTTTTAGACCACAGAGAAATTGTGGCGAGATTGCAACTGCCCATCGGGCCCTGCTTGCGTCCACCGCAAGCGAGACGATGCTATTTACAGTAGCGGTTCTTCGGCCTGCTTCTGCTCCCCGCCGGGCCTTGCATAGCTTCACCGTGAGGGGTTGTTCAATTGAGCAAATCAAGGGTGGTTACTGCCCAGGCTACGGTTCGTTAGTCCGATTCAACACAGTACTGATTGTATTCCTCAGCCGACAGCATATCGTCAAGTTCGTCGACATCTGCCGGTTGCAGTTTGTAAAACCACCCTTCATCGAGGGGGCTGGCGTTGACCGTCTCCGGCTCATTTTCCAGGATGTCATTGATGGCCATCACTTTGCCACCGAGGGGAGCAATGATATCGGAGGCGGCTTTTACCGACTCGACTACCCCGGCCTCTCCCCCAGCAATTAGAGTGTCCCCCACCTGGGGCAATTCCACAAAGACAACGTCACCCAAAGCCTCCTGGGCGTGATCCGACACGCCGACAGTGACACATCCGTCTTCCTCCAGGCGAGCCCACTCATGGCTTCTGGCATATTTCAATTTCCCTGTACTTTCGCTCATTGTGATCCCTCTACCCATTTTCTAAGGCCCTGTAACGCTCACTGTGAGCTTTGGCCGCGGTCCGTATTGTAGTCTTTCAACGGGATATATCCATCAGTGCTTCAATCGCTTCCACCGTATTTGGCACCGCGGCGGTAAGAACCTCACAACCCTCTTTTGTAACCACAACATCATCTTCAATTCGAATTCCGAGGCCCCGCCACGCTTTGTCAACTTTGTTATTGCCAGGCGATATATAAATGCCCGGCTCGACAGTCATCACCATTCCAGGCTCCAGAACACGCCACTCTCCAGAAACCCGGTAGTCTCCTACATCGTGAACATCCAGGCCCAGCCAATGCCCTGCCCGATGCAGGTAAAACTCCTTATAGGCACGGCGCTTGATTAGCGACTTCACACTGCCCTTAAGTAATCCCAGTGCCACCAAACCTCTGGTAATCACGTTCACTGTTGCATCGTGAGGCTGGTTCCAGTGATTGCCCGGTTTAATTTCTGCGAGCGCAGCTTGATGGGCTGCCAGTACCACTTCATACACCGCGCGCTGCGCGCTACTGAATCGACCATTGACAGGAAAAGTGCGGGTTACGTCCGCCGCATAGTATTCAAACTCACAGCCCGCATCGATCAGCACCATGTCACCATCACGCATTTTCATTTCATTGGCCAGATAGTGCAAAACACAGGCATTACTGCCACTGGCAATAATGCTGGGGTAGGCTGTATGTCGTGCGCCACTGGACACAAACTCATGCCGTAGTTCCGCCTCGAGCTGGTATTCATAAGTACCCGGGCGGCATTTCTGTATAGCCCGGATGTGCGCGCGTGCAGTAATCTCACCCGCTTTGCGCATCGTGCGTAGCTCCGCCGCACTTTTAATCAACCGTAAATCGTGCAGCATATGATCCAGATCGGTAAACTCTCCGGGAGGGATTGCGCCAGAGGCCTCCTTGCTACGCAGGAGGTTGACCCAATACATTATCTTCTGGTCGAACTCTACCGATCGCCCCATCGAATAATATACCCGCTCGCGACCTTCGATCAGACCAGGCAAAATATCGTCGATGTCGCCTATTGGAAAGGCATCGTCAGCGCCATATCGATCACAGACACCAGTTTGTCCTTCGCGGGACCCGTGCCACAATTCCATTTCGGGGTCGCGCTCCCGGCAAAAAATCACGAACTCGCCGTGGCTACGACCCGGCAGCAACACCAATACACTGTCGGGTTCGACAAAGCCCGAGAGGTAGTAGAAGTCGCTGTCTTGCCGAAAGGGGTATTCCGTATCTCGACTTCGAATCTGACAGTGGGCCGAGGGCACAATGGCAATACAATTGGGCTCCATCAGTGCCATCAATTTTTCCCGACGGCGCCCGAATTCTGATTTGCTAATGCTCATGATCAGGTGTTTCTAAGGCCAGGTTTGGTAGTTTGAGTGGCAAGGTTCACTAATGTAGTGCCCCCCGGCCATCGGCTGTCGATTTGTCGCTTTGATTATCCATATATACGTTGAGAACTGCCACTCGCAGGTACTCCACGATCTCTGCATAGCCCGCCTCGGCGTCTTCATCCTCCGCCTGTTCCTCCTCGAGTTCCGCAAAGGCGAGAATATCCTTAAGAACTTCGCTACTATCACCGGTCATATTACTCTCGTTTGATCCCGCGGTGCCCTGCGCAAAACCAACCAGAAAGCACTGACACCAGCCCGCTAAGGCCACACTGCGATCATAAAGCGCCATGTCATCGTCCGGCAACAACGGGTAGAAATGAAAATCATCTGCGAGCAGTGCGGTATCTGTCACCGCGTAAAGACGCATAATCTCCTCTGCCAGTTCGCCGTGTACCACCAGATCAAGTGCATCGGCCAATGCGGCAAGGGCCAACTCCCCTTCTACCGCGGCCCCCGAGGCCAATAGCCCGGTTATGCAGCCGTGTATTTCAGATGGGGAGGACTGTAATCCCTGCTCCAGTAAGTGATTAGCAAGTTCGTCAAAACAGAACGGATGTTGCCCGCCCCATTGGTCATCGTTCATGGGTTTTCCTCCGCAAATGCAACAATCCACCATTCGCTTTTGCATATACTTCTACCAACAATGTCAAAACGCATGGCAGGCTATTGATATTTATACCTTTTGTGACATTGACCTCGATCGTATCGGCCACTATAGTAGTGTGCCTAGAGGACAAATCCAAGTATAGCGCCATGGCAGAGAACCAACTGAAAGAACTCGAGAGCAAAATTGATGAGCTCATTGCACTGTGCAGCGAGCTCAATCGCGAGAATCAGTCCCTCAAAGCCGATGGTGAGCACTGGCACCACGAGCGACAATCCCTGATCGAAAACAACGAGCTGGCCAGAACCAAGGTGGAGGCTGTTATTGGCCGCCTGCAAGCTCTGGAGCAAAACCCATGAGTGACTCCCGGACCGTCACAGTCAGTATTCTCGATAAGGAATACCAGGTCGCTTGCCCTGAAGACCAGCAGCCGGAGCTGGTGGAGTCTGCAAGATACCTCGACAAGCAAATGCGAACTATCCGCGACACCGGCAAGGTAATCGGACTGGAGCGTATTGCGGTCATGGCGGCGCTCAATATTGGCCACGAATTACTGCAGACCTCAAGCCAACCCGATCTGCCGGGTAATGGCTTTGACCAGAACGACAATGCTGTCAATCACCTCAATAAGAAGGTCGAGAACGCCCTTTACCAGCTACGCCAATTGGAGATCAATTGATTCTCCAACAACAGTAGGATCTCCTCGTAAATAAAGGGTATAATTGAGGTGGATACCTGGTGTATGCGCCAGACACACAGTCCTCGAGCCGATAAATGTAAACCTGGAGGTTGCTGATCATTGTTGGTGTGCATGTCCGGCCTTGGTCGGGAAGCCTAATACAGTGCGGGAACCACCGCCTTGAACCGTTGGGTTCAAGGGCTGCGCTGTCAGCGGTATACCGGGATCCAACCACAGCGTACCGCCACCACTGAAAGCGCATCAGCAGCCTCGTTTTGGGCAACAGCTTATTATTGTGTAGTAATGATACCCGCCTGCAATTCCGATGCAGGGGCGGCTAGTGTGTCGCTGGAAGTTATGGGCAGGAGTAAAGTTACTACTACACCCAGGCAAAATACAGCCATTAAAATCAATAGGAAATCTGGTTTGCTGTGCACTGTCGCTGCTCTCTCTGACTCTATTATCGGTTCTACAATTTTGATTATCGGTTCTACAATTTTGCAGGATATCTCTCCCGCAATTCGCGCTGAAGAAATATTCCCTATTTATTTTGTTAGTATTTCACAAAAAGAAGCGAATTCTATACTAGCCAGATATGAAAGTAAAATCATTGCCGGATAGCCCGCTACGCCCAGATATATGGGTCACCTGGGGCCGATGGATCGGTCCTGGTGCCATAATTCACAACAAATCGGTTAAAGATTTCTGAATATTTGCCGATAAGTAAAACAAGGCCAATTAACATTATGAAAAATGTAGAGAGTACAATGAGTATTAGAATCCCAGGTGCAGATCTGAACCAGGGCTCCCAGAAGGCGGGCCGGGCGGCGGCCAGATCCAGCGATAGCGCGACTCAGGGCACATCTGCCGCGGGTGCTGGGGACGATACTATCACCCTCACCAACACCGCGGCGGAGCTGAAAAAGCTGGAGCAGAGTCTGGCGATGATACCGGACATTGATCACGCTCGTGTCGCCACCATCAAGGCGGCCATTGCAGAGGGCGATTACCAGGTCGATGCCGACAAGATCGTCAGCAATTTGCTGGATGTCGAACGGGGAATAAGCTAGAACATGCAAATGGAAGCGCAGCTTGCCACCTTGCTAAGTGCCGAGGAATCTTGCCTGGCCGGGCTACTGGATACACTTACACAAGAATATGAAGCGCTGTTATCTGCCGATGTAGAGGCGGTAGAAGCGGCTACTGTTGCCAAAAACAAGGCGCTGAAGAATCAGCGCCAACGCCACGGCCGCACGGCAGAAATTGGTAGCTCAGCACTCCAGCGACAGCACAGATGAGGGTTTGCGGCAATTAATTGCCGAGTGTGATAATCACGCCGATCTGTCCGTCTGTTTTGCCCATCTTGTATTACTGGCGCAGCGCTGTCACGAAAGCAATCGAGACAACGGCCGCCTGATACTGGAGCGACAAAAGCAGACAAGGGGCGCACTGAATATCATTCGTCAGACCGAGAACAGTCCATCGACCTATTCCGGCCAGGGAAAAGCCACCGAGCAGGGTTCCAGCCGATCGCTGGGGAAAGCCTAGCAGTCTGCTGGCCTGAACAATAGGGGCCTGTTATCCGTCTCTAGTGTACTTTTCGTTCCGAGCGTCATTTTTTTGCTATTGGCATAAAATTGCCGCCCGACGCCGCCCCCTCCCACGCCAAATTATTGACTGAACACCCAATCTCCCTCTATATGCATCTAAATGAGGCTATTTTCGGACAAAAATAACCGACAGTTGTTGGCACGCTAATTGCTACCTTAATAGTAACCGCAATAGAGCAGTCAAAACATTATGAAAAAAGTCGCTTCCATCACACCCAACAATCTGGCAACTCACGTTACAGATGCCGGAATGGCACACCACATTGATGCCCTGCAGCGAGTCTCGGACCGTAATTTGCTGCAATTGCACCAGTGGCTTCAGGTCACCTTGAGTACGGGTACCCTGATCAATCGGTTCCTTAATTGGTTGAGCGAAAGCCAGCAGGTCGATGGTATCGAGTACGTACACCTGGACGAGAACATCAAATTCTCCTGTGGCACCGCGAAACACCATAGGGCGCATTACGTATTGCGCCTTGAGCAGCGCTACCTTGGTGAAATTACCCTGAGCAGCAACCACCGCTTTAGCGATCAGGATTTGTATCATCAAGAGCAGGGTATGGGCGTACTGGTTCACTACCTGAAAAACGCCGTGGATTACCAGGCTTTGGAGAAACTGGCGCTCCAGGACTCTCTAACAGGTGTTATGAATCGTTCCGCCATGGATGAACTTTTACCCAAGGAAACACGAAGAGCACAGCGCTATGGCTACGATCTGACAATAATGATGATCGACATCGACCATTTCAAATCCATTAATGACCGTATTGGGCATCCCGGTGGCGACAAGGTTCTGCGCCTGGTGGCGCAGGCAATCAAAGAGCAGCTCAGGGTTTCCGATCTGCCATTTCGTTTTGGTGGCGATGAATTTATGGTCATTCTACCCAGCACTGACCTCGACGGCGGTCACACGGCCGGCAGGCAAATCCAGCAAGCACTTGCAAAATTAGCTGCCGAATTCCCGGGGCTTGAGGATATTAATCCTCAGCTCAGCATTGGCATAGCCACCTACCAAACCGGGGAGAGCGCAGACGACCTGATACGTCGCGTCGACAACGCTCTGTACCGTGCTAAAGAAGAGGGCCGCAACTGCGTCAAGTAGATTCGCGGCCCCCCGCAAAGCCTTGTGTACCTAGTGGGGCACGCCTAGTGGGGCACGCCTGGCAGGATGGGTCTGGGCTGACCGGGACGACGGACCAGCCAAAAAAACGCCCTTTCAGCTCACACCATTCCACCCCCAAGCCATCCTAAGTTACCCACGGATATTGTCACACACCCTTAATGCCGTAATAATAGCCGTAACCTTAGATTTCGTGTTCAACTGCTGTTTTTGCCCTAACCAGCGGTCACCGGAGAACTCAGCGCATGGACCAAAACGAACTAAAGCAGGCCGTAGCCCGTGCGGCGCTGGACTATATACGCCCCAAACTCGACAATGATTCCGTGGTAGGGATTGGCACGGGTTCCACCGCCAATTGTTTTATTGACGCTTTGGCAACGGTCAAGGGTCAGATCAATGCCACCGTCGCCAGCTCCGAAGCCTCTGCCGAGCGCCTGGCAACGCTTGGTATTCCGGTTTACGAACTCAATAGTGTCGATCGGGTCGATTTTTACGTCGATGGTGCAGACGAGGCCAATAGCGCCCTACAGCTGATAAAAGGTGGCGGAGCCGCACTGACCCGCGAAAAAATCGTTACCGCTGTGGCTACCGAATTTATATGTATCGCCGACGCCAGCAAACTGGTGGACACACTGGGAGAGTTTCCACTACCGGTTGAAGTTATTCCCATGGCCCGGGGCCACGTGGCAAGAGAGCTGGTAAAGCTTGGCGGTGACCCGGTTTATCGGGACGGTGTCATTACCGACAATGGCAATATCATCATCGACGTATACCGGTTCCCTATCCCCCAGCCTGCCGTCACCGAGCAGGCAATCAATGCCATTACCGGTGTGGTAACTAACGGGTTGTTTGCTCTCAAGGGCGCAGATATCCTGCTTTTGGGTACCACCGATGGGGTGCAAACGCTGTACCCTCGGTAATTTTCACAACCCGGAAATTTGAGCGGTGCATATGGTAGTATACGCGCCACTCACCCGCGCTGTATCGCCGACCACTACACTCATGGGCTCCTTAGAAATTTAGTGGATAACGACAAAGATCAATTCTTAGCCAATTTAATGGCGCAACACAACGTGCCACTGGCGAAGTATCTTGCGCGCAAGCTTGATAGCCCAGAAGATGCCGCCGAAGTAGCACAGGAGGCCTTCCTCAGGTTGCATAGGATGGAGCAACCGGAGAAATTGAGCAATGCTCGAGCCTTTCTATTCCAGGTTGCTACCAACCTCGCCATTGACCAACTTAGACGGCGCAAGCTGCATTTTCGCTTTCTGTCGGCCGAAAAGAGTGGCAACGACGACAACGGACTGCCCGATATAAATGCCATCGCCGCATCTCCGGAGCAAATTATCGGTGCCCGACAGAAACTGGCGGATATTTATAGCGCCGTAGAAGAATTGCCTTTTAAGGTCAAGCAGGCCTTTTTATTACACCGCCATAACGGTTTGTCCTACAATGATATTGCCGCCCAAATGGAGGTCTCGGTGTCCAGTGTTGAAAAGTACATTTTGCAAGCTCTAAAACACTGTCGCAAAAAACTGGCAGACAGATACCCCGGCGACGAGTTTGCTTCGAAAAAGATAAACCCTAAATGAGGGAACCTTCTGCTCGTCCGTTTAACTAAGAGTAATAACACGAATTTCTGCTTTCACCGGAGGACCAGTGAAAGCAGAGTTGAGGAGCCCGCACGGCGGGATTCAAAATGGACCAGAGTACGCCAGGAAAGTTTGACACCGACTGCGACGAAGCACTGGGCTGGATTGCCAGGCTGCGTGCCGGCTCCGCATCGGATCTGGACCGACAGGGCTTTGCCCTGTGGCTGGCTGAAGATGCGTCCCACAAACAGGCCATGGATGCCATGCTCGAAATGTGGGACGACCTGGCCAGCGTCCGCTACCTGCCTGTAACTGCAATTCATAGCCGACCCGCAGCCAATCGTGATAAATGGCTGGCTGGCGCCCTCGCCACCGCGGCCTGCCTGGTGGTGGCGCTATTGCTGTGGCCCCAGGGGTTTAGTGAAAATAAGCAATGGAACTACCAGACCAATCTGGGGGAGCAGCGCAGTTTTGAACTTGCCGATAGTTCAAGGCTTAGTCTGAACACGGCTTCCCGGGTCCAGGTGACATACAATGATGAGCGGCGCTACGTGGAGTTAATACAGGGTGAGGCCTATTTTGAGGTGGCCAAGGATTCCAGCCGGCCCTTTGAAGTTGAACTCGGCAGCGCCCGGGTTACCGCTATAGGCACGGCATTTAACATCTACCGAGACGATATGGCCTCCGCGATTACAGTTACCGAGGGGGTCGTAAGAGTCACCGAGTTAGGCGATACAGGCGGTCGCGCACCGATGGTGGAGGTGCTACACGCCAATCAGCAACTGACGGCAAACACAATGGGCCTGCAAGCCAGCAGCAAAGTCGATGTGGCTGAGCTCATAGCGTGGCGCCGTGGAGAACTAATCGCCAATGAAATGCCACTGCCGGAATTAGTGGCTCAAATAGAGCGCTATAATGGCACCCACATTCTGATCACCGACAGCAATGTTGCTGCACTCACCGTATCCGGCGTATTTGAGCTGAACCAACCCCGGGCGATCCTCGATGCTCTGGAGCTAAGCCTGGATCTCAAGGTCGTCACTCTCGACCCCCAAACACTACAGTTGCTCAAATCCCCACAGTAAGATATAAAGTCCCTCGGAACGACCTGTTCCTATAAAAAGACATCAATTATCATAGACTTATAGGCGCATACCATAATCGGGTTGTTTATGGTCGGGGAATTGACACAACTACTGGTCGACACGGTCTCCAGATCGGGTTTATGGCGATGCCTGCGCGGTGCCGCCATTGTGGGTCTGTGCCTATTTGCGTCGCTACTGACCGCCAGCGTACCCGAGACAACCCAGTTTGCGATCAGTGCTCGCAAATTGTCCCCCGCCCTTATCCAGTTCAGCCAACAAAGTGGTCTGTCTATTGTCTTTTCCGACAAAATTACAGGTCACTATCGCGCGCCACCGGTTACAGGCACACTGAGCGCGGCGCAGGCCCTGGAGGCCTTACTCGAGGGAACGGAGCTTTCCTGGGAATTGATCGACGATCGCATCATCGCCATCTACGAGGCCCGCTGCCGCAGCACAGCACATCCCGGCCAGGAATGTGCGGACCCAGAGCAAACCCTTAGCAAATACCCCTTGTTTGTTCCTGGCATAGAGGAGACCTATGTCTATGGCACACGAGTAACCGGGTCGCGTATTCGTCAAACCCAATACCGGGGCGCTGCCCCCATGGATATTGTCTCAGCGCCGGATATAGAGCTCAGTGGTGCGCAGACAATTGGAGAGCTACTTAAATTTGTGCCCGCCGTTTCTGGCAATGCCGCCAGCACCGCCATTTCAAATGGCGGCGACGGCACGGCCACGGTCACCCTGCGGGGGCTCCCCTCCAGTAATACCCTGGTTCTGGTCAACGGCCGCCGCGTAGCCAACAATGGCCTGGCTGGGGAGTCGGTGGATTTGAACAGCATTCCGCCTGCGGCAGTGGAGAGGATCGAAATTCTCAAAGACGGCGCGTCCGCAATCTATGGCTCCGACGCCATTGCCGGCGTGGTCAATGTCATACTGAAGCAGGATTTTCACGGCTTCCTGGCGGAGACCTTTTACGGTGAAACCGGCCAGGGAGATTTGCAAACCCAGACCCAGACGCTGCAATACGGTACCGGCCTGCCCAATGGTTCGTTCTTTATCTCCGCCTCGCGCTACACCCAGGACCCGATATTCAGTCGCGACCGAGACGTGTCACAAAGCGCCGACACCCGGAGGATCGGGGGAACCGACCTGCGCTCCAGCGCCACGCCCGCTGCTCGCTTTTCACTTCCCAGCAGCGGCCAGACACTGATTGGTGAAGACCAGGACTTCCGAGAGGCCACAGATGAGGATTTGTTCAATTATCAGGCCTTTACCAGCGCCGTGGTACCGATGGAACGCAGCAGTATTTACTCCAATGCAAGCTATGACTTCACCGAGCAGATATCGGGTTTTATTGATATAAGCTACGTCGAGACCCGGGCAAAATCCACCCTGGCACCCACCCCGATTTTTACCGCATTTGAGCAGATACCGCTAACCGTCTCACGCGACAACCAATACAACCCTTTCGGGGAGGACATAGTAGACGTCCGACGACGGCTGGTTGAGTTTCCCACCCGCCGCCAGGGCGATGAATCCGACGTCGCGCGGTTTAGTGCTACGGTCGAGGGACTTTTCGCCCAGTGGAACTGGGATGCCGGTTACAGTTGGAGCCGCAGCGAGGCCCGCCAACGCACCACCAGTATTGTCAATGCCAATCATCTGCAGCGCGCCCTGGGTCCGGCGGATCAATGCCAGGGCTTTGATATCGACGGTTGTGTGCCCGTTAATCTGCTGGGTCTTCCCGGCAGCATTACGCCCGAGCAGGTTGACTATTTAATGGTTTCGGGCGAAGTGAGCGGTTACACCAAGCTAACCAGTCTCAGCGGCAACATGAGTAAACCCATTATTTCAACGCCCTTTGGTCGCGGCGATCTCGCTTTTGGCTTCGAGTACCGAAAGGAAGCGACCAGCAAGCGTCCGGACGCCCTGCTGGC
This sequence comes from Halieaceae bacterium, assembly GCA_018657645.1. GTDB lineage: Bacteria > Pseudomonadota > Gammaproteobacteria > Pseudomonadales > Halieaceae > JBALVT01. Next base: position 23,088 of record JABHWT010000398.1, read on the forward strand.
ATCAACCGGCACCCTGGGAGCCACCAATTTTGAGCCCACCCGCGGAGACAGCAAAATAGTCGAGCTATACGCCGAAACCATACTCCCCGCCTGGCGCAGTACCAGTGGCTTGTCTGCTATGGACTTCGAGGGTGCCCTGCGCTACTCCGACTACGGCGACTTTGGCAGTAGTACCAACCCCAAAGTCGGTGTCCGCCTGCAGTTCAACCCGGCCTGGCTGCTGCGTGCTACCTTCGCCACCGGCTTTCGCGCGCCCAGCCTCAATGAGCTATTCGAAGGCAATTCTGAAGATCAGTCCTTTATCGAGGACCCCTGTACCCAACCGCAAAACGTCGGCGTACTACCGGGCTGCCAGCAACTGGCAGACGGCACCCGCAACCAATTTCTGACCATTAAGGGTGGCAACCCCCAATTGGAGGCCGAGACAGCCGAAACCTACGGGCTCGGTGTGCTGTGGACACCCACAGCATTACCTGGCATGGCCCTGTCGGCCGACTATTTTCAGATCAACCAGCACGATGTTATAGACTCCAGCGCCCAGTTTATAGTCAATCAGAACGCGCTTCTGGGAAAGTTTGGGAGTAATATCCAGCGCGACGAAGGGGGTAATCTGCAGTTGGTACGCGCCCACAACATCAACGTCGGGAGGCGCCGGGTCAGCGGTGCTGATCTGGCCCTGACCTATCACCACCCCAAACGCCGCTGGGGGCAACTGTCAGTTTCCAGCAGTGCAACCTACATCCACGAATACCTGTCGCGACTGGATGCCTCCTCGCCCCAGGTCGATCTCGCCGGGACTTTTCGCGATGAGGCCTCGGAGGGATTGGGCGGCATTCCCCAGTGGAAAGCGCAGATGGGCATACAGTGGTCTCGCCAGCGGTGGCTGGGGAGTTACGAGTTACACTACGTGAGTTCCCTAAAGGAACTAATCCCCGGAACCAATCAAACACGCAGCATCGACGCCTGGGCCGTACACGACCTACAACTGAGCTACAACTTCGACTGGCTCGGCGGTCTGCGTTTGTCGGCGGGGGTGGACAATGTGTTTGATGAGGCCGCGCCCCTGGCGGCCTCCGCCTTCAACGACAATATCGATGGCCGAACCCACGAACTGAAAGGGCGGTACTGGTACTCCAAACTCAGTCTCCGCATGCCTTGAGGGCGAAAAAGTAGTGGCAACAGGCCACCGATAGACTAATTTCCCGCTGTTTTTTCGCCAAAAAATTCTGGCTATTTCCTAAGTTCCCCGGCGATTCTGTGAATATGTCATAAACCGGGCAATTCCCTTGAGGATGTCCCTGCGCCAATCGTTTAATCCCTATGTTCTGTGGCACAAGCCGCGCACATAAAACAAGCATGCTTACATAAAATACAGGGGTATTAATATGTTACGTAGAAATCGAATGGCCGTGGCAGTGTCCGCCGCGGTGGGCCTAAGCGCCGCAGCGGCACTAACGCCGCTCAACGCTATTGCCCAGGATGAGGGAAACATCGTGGAAGAGGTGATTGTCACCGGCTCTGCGATCAAGCGCAAAGACCTTAACAACGCGCTGCCAGTACAGGTGCTGGACGCCGATGCAATTACCCGGGCCGGTATCACCAACGCCGGTGATCTGATGGAAAAAGTACCTGCCATGCAGAACTTCACCAAGCCGGCCGACTCTGTCGGTGGTAGCGGTGGTGGTTTGCGCACCGCCAACCTGCGCGGCCTGGGCGACCAGTACACGCTGACCCTGATGAACGGCCGCCGCATGGCGCCCGCCGATTCCGGCAGCTCCGTCGACCTTAGTAATATCCCCATGGCCGCCGTAGAGCGGGTTGAAGTCCTGACCGATGGTGCCAGCGCCCTGTACGGGTCCGACGCGATTGCCGGCGTGGTCAACTTTATCCTTAAAGACTCCGTAGAAGAGACAACTATCAGCGTCCGCGGCGACCAGCCCGACGAAGATGGCGGCGAAAGTTGGAGCTTTGATATCGTTACCGGTTTTGGCGACCTCCAGGATGACGGTTACAGCCTGGTAGCCACCTACAGCCATGAAGAGCTGGACCCCCTGGCGGGCGCAGACCGCGATTTCGCCGAAACAGGTTTGGTCCATTTCGCCAGCGGCGGCAATCAACTGTACTTTGAAAATTCCTCGGCCAACAACATTCCCGGTAATGCCTATGCCTACACCGCGAATTATGATGATTACATAACGGGTTTCAACCCCTACCGCAAAACCAACGGCGACGTCTGCCCCAAGCAGACCACGCCCAGCGGCGAGTTCTGCCGGTTCGACTATACCAGTACATTGGAAATCCTGCCCGAGAGTGAGCGCGACACGATTTACCTGAACGGCAAAATGAAGTTCACCGAGAATATGACCGGTTTTGCCACCGTGATGGTATCGGAATACGAGACCACTAACCGCATTGCCCCCTACCCAAGTGGTGAGGTGCCCCTACCGCTGGATTCAGCGCTAGTGCAAAATGTAGTATTCCCGCATCTGACTCCCGAGCAACAGGCCATGACAGGTGAAGTCACTGGAACCTGGCGCGCCCTGCCGGCCAGCAACCGGACCACCGAGTATCTTATCGATTCTACCAACTTCACCTTTGGTATCGAGGGCGATGCCGGTGATATCGGTTACACCCTGGCAGTCACACACGCCAAGACCGAAATTGAGCAGAACTACCCCACAGGCTGGTTGTTGCTGGACGAATTCGTCGAGGTTACAGGTTCCGGTTCGATTAACATCTTTGCCGGTCAGGACGAGTGGACCGCTGACGACCAGGCTGCCCTGGAGCCCGCGATCTACCACGGTAACTGGGACACCGTTGAAAACACCATGACGTCCGTCGACGGTCAGGCCAGCATGCCCTTGTTTGAGATGGGCGGCGGCGAAGCCCAGATAGCGATTGGTTTCGACTGGCGCACCACCAATTACGACCGCAGTATATCCGATGCCAACGCAGCCGAAGCACTTTTGTTCCTGTCCAAGGACACTGTGTACGAGCTGGAGCGCGACCAGTGGGGACTCTTTGCCGAGGTCCTGTTCCCGGTCTGCGACGCCTTTGAGGTCACCGCCTCCCTGCGTTACGACGATGTCTCTGCAGTTGAAGACAAAGTCAACGGCGGCAATATCGACAAGGGTGACAGCGACAGCACTTACAAGTTGAGCGCCCTGTATACGGTCAACGATGCCATCGCCTTCCGCGGTTCATTCGGTACCGGCTTCAAGGCCCCCTCGATGCGTGAAATTGGCGAGCCGCAGTCCGACTTCGGCGTCACCTCCGGCACCTTTGCCTGCCCGTTTGCCGCTGGCGACCCCAGAACCAACTGGTGTAAGCCCGGTGAGAACCAGGTGAATGTGTACCGCGAGGGTTCCGGTGAGCTGAAGTTCGAAACATCCGAGCAGTACACCTTTGGTGTGGTATTGACTCCCTGGGATGATTTCGATATGACCATCGATTACTGGAATGTCGAGATGGAAGATCTGGTCGACCGGGCAACCGAGCAGCAGATCCTGAATAACCCGGCGCAGTACGATTCGCTGTTCACTACCAAGACCAACACGGCCACCGGCAAGGAAGAGCTGGCTATCATCCAGGCGGCAATCAACGTGGGTTCCTCTGAGAACTCCGGTATCGACTGGGCTGTCAACCAGGGCCTTGACCTGGGTTGGGGCCAGTTGGATCTGGGCCTGCGCGGTACCTATATGATCGAGTCCGATAACTCCCTGTACGGCAGCAGTCTGGGACGTTTTGGCGCCGATGACGAGGTGGTGTTCCGTAACATCGTCAACTTCAACGCTGCTCTGTACCACGGCAATTTCACCCACACGGTACTGACCAACTGGCGCGGTGGCTACACCGACCAGGCGGTCACCGCTGAAATTACCGGTACTGGCGCACCACTGGGCCGGGGTCCAACCACTGGAGTTCAATTGGAGATCGCTTCCTACTCCACCACCGACTACCAGCTGCGGTACATGATGCTCGACGATAGCCTGGGCCTGAACTTCGGGGTCAAGAACCTGTTCGACAAGCAGCCGCACCTGTCTCTGCGCGAAAGTGGCGCCGGTCACCAGGTAGGTTGGGATCCGCGTTATAACGATGGCTACGGTCGTACCTACTACCTGTCAGCCAGCTATGCGTTTTAACAGCTGAAACCTAATAATCAGCTAGCAGCACCTACTGACCCGGCTCTCTGAGCCGGGTTTTTTTTGCCCGCAACAAAGTCAGCCAACCGATCTATAACGGCGTACTCTCGTTCTTAATCAGCTCCGAGGCCTCGCGAAAGTGGCGCTGGCTGGCTACGATATTGCCCAGTTCTTTATAAGTCTCGCCCAGTAGGCGGTGAAATTGTGGATCGTCGTGATGGATATAAATCGCGCGCTGCAGCAAGCGCTTTGCCTCGCTGTATTGGTCTTGCTCATAAGCCTCCTGGGCCAGTTGGAACAGATAAAACGGGTTTCTGCGGCGAAATAACTGCACCCTTTTCTCGTAGTACTTAGCTTTTTCATCCTCGCCCAAGGTTCGGTAGTGGCGGGCCAGATTGCTCATCGCAACCGGTTCATCGTCAATTGCAATGGCCACCCGATAGGCCTGCTCAACCCGCGGGTTCTCCCCCCCGACACGGCGATATAAAGTTCCCAGGTTGGTCCAGAAGTAACTGGTATCGGGTTCCAACTGCAGGGCACCGCGAAAGTACTGGAAGGCCTTCGCCGTATCGCCCTCGCCCATCCATTGCACGCCCAGGTTGTTGTAGTAGCGCGCCAAAGCCGCTTCATCGGTCAATTTGTAGCGGGGAAATTCTTCATCGAATGCAGACAGGTTAAAGTCCACCACCTGGTTTTTATCCGGCAATTTCACCAGTGCATTGATATGCTTGCTGAATAGCCAGGTACCATTTTTAGTGCCCCAGCTAGGGGGCACCTCCACTTCCTGATAAGACACTTTGAGCCCGGCCTCGCGACCCAGTGCCACAAATAAATTGGTGAAGGACAGACAGTTGCCCTCCCGCGAGTGGAAGGTTTCCGGTGCGGTGAAGGTTCTGAAATTGTGGTATTGCAGGTCCAGACCCTCCCCCAGAATGGCTCGCAGAATACGTCTGGCCTTCTGGGTATTGCTTAGGGAATCGGGCACATGCTGGCGCAGAAAATTGCGCATTTCGTCGGTGACTTCGAGCAAATGGGCCGGTGGCAGGTTCATCCCGGGAGAAACTCCAAAATGTGCCGGGTCCAGCAACTGGTCCTTGGCCCTGGCCACATCCCCCGGAGAAAGGCCTGGCGGTGCCGATGCACAGGCAGTCATCATCACCGATGCAAGCAGTGGCGCCAGTTTCTTTACCCAGGATCGCAAATTTGTGTTCATTGTTGGCCCTCATCGCCATTGGCGGCCGGTTACAACCCGACACAGTATGTCGCTACAAAGCCAATTTCGAACGAATTCGCCACCGGCAGCAGGATGTTTTACTCGAATTCTACAGATTACCAGCCAGGCAGTCGGCAGCGGGCCCGGGGGTTGTGGCAACGGTGCCCGGCGGCCCGATGAATCGGTAGTTTCGCTGTACGCCGGTCACTGCCTCGGCCTTTCCTCGAACAAAGCGCG
>JABHWT010000215.1 GCA_018657645.1 Halieaceae bacterium
GTCGCTGCCGCTCGGCAAAGCTGGCAGCAGGATCGGGCGAGGGGTCTACAAATATATGCATGTGGTTAAATGCTGCCACCAGCTTGATGTGTGGAGACAGAAGCATGCCGTTACCAAACACGTCACCCCCCATATCCCCAATTCCTACCACAGTGAAATCAGTAGTTTGCACGTCGACGTTAAACTCTCGAAAATGACGCTGTACAGATACCCATGCTCCACGGGCTGTTATGGCCATTTTTTTGTGGTCATAACCGACACTTCCACCAGAGGCAAACGCATCTCCCAGCCAAAAGTTATATTCTGCGGCGAGTGAATTGGCGATATCCGAGAAGGTCGCGGTGCCCTTGTCCGCGGCCACCACAAGGTAGGGGTCCTCGTCATCCTTGCTTACAACCAGGGGCGGGCGAATAACCCCTTCGCCGGACCGGTTATCAGTGATATCCAGTAGTCCACGGATAAACAGCTTGTAACACTCGATTCCCTCCTGCTGTACCTCGTCGCGGGACATTGTCGGTAACAGTTGTTTAGCCACGAAGCCACCCTTGGCTCCAACGGGAACAATCACTGCGTTCTTAACTTGCTGCGCCTTAACCAAGCCCAGCACTTCGGTACGGAAATCCTCCTGCCGATCTGACCAGCGCAATCCACCGCGAGCAACTTTGCCTCCGCGCAAGTGCACTCCCTCCACTCGAGGCGAATAAACAAAGACTTCGTACAGCGGTACCGGTTGCGGCACCTCGGGAATATCCGCCGGGCGCAATTTGAATGAGAAATAGGGTTTCAGCCCACCGTTGTCACATTCCTGAAAGAAGTTGGTTCGCATGGTCGCTTTAATCACCATCACGAATTGCCTGACGATTCGATCCTCCCCCAGATTAGGAACATCCTCCAGCGCATCCAGTATTTGCTTTTCCACGGCCTGAGCGCGCTGTTCGCGCCACGCCTCGTCACCGTCAAATACGGGTGAAAAGTTGGTGAGAAACAATTCGACTATACCTGCCGTAATGTGCAGGTGGTTGGCCATTGTTTCGGCAATATAGTCCACGCTGTAGGGGAATTGGATCTGCCGCAGGTATCTGGCATAAGCGCGTAGCAAGGCGATCTCACGCCAGCTTAGGCGCGTACCAATTAACAGGCGATTAAAGGAATCACTTTCAGCCTCGCCAAACCAGATGCGAGAAAACGCATCCTCGAATTCATCCTTTACCTGGTCCAGGTCGATGTCCTGAGACAAACAATAAATAAGATTGAATTCCTGAATCCAATAGCTGCTGCCGTCGATGGCCCTCACTTCATAGGGTCGCTCGGTAACCACCCGCAGACCCAGGTCCTCTAGAATGGGCAACACGTCCGATAAAGGCAGTGATTCGTTTTTGTGATAGAGGCGCAAACGTAACATATCGTCGCCCTCTTCCACCATTCTGTATAGCGTAAGGAGCAAATCTTCCCCGTCATCCAGACGCTGGATATACTTTATATCCAGGACCGCTATGCGCGGGTCGAAATCATCCCGATAGCCTGGAGGAAAACCTGGTCCAAGGCGGCGAATATAATCCTCGCCACCCTCTTCGCCATAATCTTCTATCAGGCGATTTCGTAAGCGGTCTTCCCAGGAAAGCGTGGCTTGCACTATTTGCTCCTCTATTTCATAGAGATCGAAATCCACCGCATGCGCCGGATTGACCCTCATTACAAAGTGACACCGCACCAGGATGGACTCGGTAAAGTGCGTTGTGAATTCGGATTCCTCGGCGCCAAATGCGGCACTGAGAATTGCCTGGATTGTTAGCCTGAGTCCCGTGTCGTATCTATTTCTGGGAATGTAAACCAAGCAGTTAAAGAACTTACCGTGCACATCTTTGCGGACAAACAGGCGAGTTTGTCGACGCTCCTGAATACGATTGACCGCCTGTACCGTATTACAGAGCTCTGCAGTACTGGACTGGAACAACTCGTCCCGGGGAAACATTTCCAGCACTCGACCCAGCTCCGCACCTTCGTGCTCAATCGCGGTGAGATCCGACATCGCCTTTACTTGCTCAACTTTACGCCGGACAATTGGGATTAAAGTTGGACTCATCACATAAACAGTGGAAGTGTAGAGCCCCAAAAACCGGTGCTGCGCGACTACGTCTCCCTGCTCATTATAGACTTTGACTTCGATATAATCCGGGTAGGCCAACCGGTGAACCCTGGACCGGATACGAGACTTTGAAAAGCTGAGCTGTTTGTGGCGTAAGGTCTCGGTGTCTTGAGCGCCAATATCCGCCATCAGATCCCGCACACCACTACTACTTCTGTGGCGCAGCAGCCCCAGGCTGGCATTATTGTCCACGATCACGTCAATGTCTGTGCCTGCTCGATGAACTTCCAAATACTCATAACCAAGAAACGTTATATGATCGCGGTCCAGCCACAGCAGAAATTCCTCTGCCTCATCTCGCAGCGCCTGGTCAATACAGTGGCTACTGCGAATAATATCAAGCGAATCGTGGAGCCTTGCGCGCATTGCGTTAAAGTCATCAACGACCGCGCCGACTTCGCCCAAAATATCGATCAGGCTGGAGCGCAGTTCCTCCAATCCACCCAGGTCTGCATGGCGGCCAATTTCAAAATAGAGCAGACTCTCGCGTGAATACGCCTCTCCCTCTATTCCTTCGCTCTCAACAATGGCAATTAACTCACCGGAGGAATCCCTGTTGGTAACCAGGTTGCAGCTGGATATGGTGTGAACGTGAAGATTGCGCCGATTAAGTTCCCCACGAACAGATGCGGTGCAAAAAGGTCGGTCTCGGCACAGAATTGCCAAAACTGTGAAATTACTCTCCCAGCCGTGAGATTCAATCTGTGGGTTAAACACCCTCACCCTGGCGGCCGGGTCCGGCCACTTGTTCATAAAGTGGAGCAGCCCATATAGGCAACCGTAGACGTTTTCCACCGAGCGCCCACGCATATCTTCCGCGGGGAAGCGGCTGTAGAATTTTCCTGCCAGATTGTGCAAAGCCTCCTGGTGTTCGGCCTTGCTGCGGCTGTCGATCCGATCGGCGAGCTCCGCCAACACACTGTCTTTCAGAGTATCCCACGCCATGGAGTATACGCACTCTCTCGATATTACCGGGCCAGCAGCCCCCTCGGCCTTTTATATCACGAATTCCGGCCTGATCTCACCTCTTTTATCCTCTTGAAGCGGGAACTTTCTTCAATATGGAACGTCACAAAGGCGATGGTTTTTTCCTCCTTTATATCAGCCCCTTCATTTGAGTCTTTGACAGACGATGCGGTTCAGCTAGAATGCGAGCCTTCCACGACACCATCGGGCGATATCAGGTGGGGTCGTAGGCAGCATTTCATCACTTCAAACAATAGGAGCACGCGTGGCTAGCGCAGACATAAGAGCACTTGAAGACTGGCTAAGCCAGCAGATTATAGGCCAGACCCACCTGGTACAACAGCTGGTCGTCGCCCTGCTGGCGGACGGTCATCTGCTGGTGGAGGGTGCACCCGGTCTGGCGAAAACACGGGCAATTAAATCCCTCGCCGACGGCATCGAAGGTACATTTCACCGAATTCAGTTCACCCCGGATTTGCTCCCGGGTGATGTCACCGGCACAGAAATATACAGGCCACAGGAGGGATCATTCCATTTCCAGAAGGGGCCTGTATTTCATAATCTGGTGCTGGCCGACGAAATTAACCGGGCGCCGGCCAAAGTACAGTCTGCACTGTTAGAGGCAATGGGCGAGAGACAGGTCAGCGTTGGCAGCGAAACGTATGAACTTCCCCCATTGTTTCTAGTAATGGCAACCCAGAACCCGATAGAACAGGAGGGAACCTATCCTCTACCGGAGGCTCAACTAGACCGCTTTCTAATGCACGTAAAAGTGGACTACCCCAGTGCTGAAGCCGAATCCGAAATACTCAAACTGACCCGGGCAGAAGCCAGCAGACCCAATCCCAGCCCGCCGCAATGTCTCGACCAGGACACGGTGTTCATCGCACGCAACGAAGTGCTCGGCCTGCACATGGCTGAATCCGTAGAGCAGTACATTGTACAGCTGGTAATCGCTACTCGTAGTCCAGCCCTATACTCCGATCAATTGGCTGGATGGATAGAGTATGGCGGCAGTCCCAGGGCAACCATTGCCCTGGACCGCTGCGCTCGAGCACATGCCTGGCTTAAAGGCCATGACTTCGTCAGCCCTGATGATGTTCAAGCAATTGCCGCCGATGTCCTGCGGCACAGGCTGATACTTAGTTTTGAGGCTGAGGCAAACGGCGTAACACCGGACCAGGTCATCGGTGAACTACTGTCACTGGTTCCAGTGGCCTGACATGCACCTGGCCGATATTACGCAACCTGCTCGCGGTGCCTACACTGCGGTGACCGACCTGATTGCACTTCGCTTTCCCGCAAGGCTGCTGAAATTGACCAGGAAAAACCGAGCCCTTATCAGTCTAACCGGTCCTAATAAGTCGAATTTTCGCGGCCGAGGCATCGATTTTGAAGAAGTCCGTCGCTACCAGGCTGGAGACGATATCAGAACAATTGACTGGCGAGTAACAGCCCGAACCGGCGACGCCCACACCAAATTATTTAGGGAGGAGCGCGAGCGCCCCGTTTTGCTTGTTGTCGATCAGCGTAACAGCATGTTTTTTGGCTCCAGTCACTGCTTCAAATCCGTACTTGCCGCCCAATTGGCCAGTTTATTGGCCTGGAGTGCACTGGACAATGGCGATCGCATTGGCGGACTGGTGTTCAATGGTTCCGAACATCGGGACATCCGCCCTCGCCGCAGCCGAAAAACAGTACTGGCTCTGCTAGCACAAATAGATACCTATAATAGCTGCCTGCCTCTTACAAACCAGAACCATGACGACAGTTTCGCCGACATGCTGGACAATCTGCGGCGCATTGCCAGGCCAGGCAGTGCCATTTTTCTGATCAGCGATTTCAACGGGGCTGCGAACCCACACGCCCGGGAGCACTTATTCCAACTGGCCCAGCACACAGAAATTACTGCCCTTAGCTGTATCGACCCGATGGAGGTCGAACTACCGCGAGCGGGTCGTTACTCCGTTACCAACGGCACTGAGCGCAGTGCCTTGCACACTGCAGGCAAGGCGGTCAGAACTGAATTTCGCAGCCGTTATGAGGCACGCATCGAGCTGCTTTCCAAAGACCTACAACGCCTGGGCATACCTCTGCTACAAACCTTCACCAACTGTTCTCCCTTCGTCCAGCTACAAACATACTATGGGAATCCAAGGCATTGAACCCACAGGACCCGCTGGCAAATCTGCACCCCCTGCGCGAGCCCGACCTGATCGGTTGGTGGCCGCTGGCGCCCGGCTGGTGGATGCTGGCCGCGCTGCTTCTACTGAGTCTTGGGGTGAGCCTTTATTTTCTACTGAAGTACCATCGAGCCAACGCCTACCGTCGCGGCGCTCTGGCACAGCTCCAGGGTTTGAACTCGGCCTATTTGTCGGACCGCGACCCACTTGCCTATCTCAGTAATACCAATGCCCTACTAAAATCGGTGGCCTTACAGGCATTTCCCAGGCAGCGGGTAGCCTCCTGCAGTGGCAACGTGTGGAGTGACTTCTTGAATGACACAGTTGTTGCCCGCTCTCCTGAGTGTCGCTTTGAAGACAGCTTTGCCGACACCGCTTATGAGCGTGAAGTTTCAAACCTGAATCAGAAGCAGGTTCACAATGCCGCGAAGCACTGGATTAAACGACACAGGACAGGCCGATGATCGAATGGATCTGGCCCTGGATGTTCGCTCTACTTCCAGTTCCGTGGTTGGTGTACCGGTACGCGCCACCAGGGCGCAGCCGGGATCCAGCGCTGCGCGCCCCATTTTTCAACGAATGGGTAGCCCTGAGCGCGTCGAACGAGGGTAGTAACCGACACCAGGGTCTGGCGCTTAGGATTACACTGTGGCTCATGTGGGTTGCATTGATAGCGGCCACCGCGCGCCCAGTCTGGATGGGCGAGCCTGTCGAAATACCCAACAGTGGTCGCGATCTGATGTTGGCCGTTGATATTTCCGGCAGTATGCGAATCGAAGATATGCAGTTAGGCCAGGTTCTAACACGAAGAATCGATGCAGTGAAACAGGTGGGCGCCGATTTTATCGAACGCCGCAAGGGCGACCGGCTCGGTCTGATTCTGTTCGGCAGTAATGCCTATGTTCAGTCGCCGCTGAGTTTTGATACTGGCACCGTTAGGCGCTTTTTAATGGAAGCTCAAATAGGCTTCGCCGGTCAGGAAACGGCCATTGGCGATGCCATCGGTCTCGCCGTTAAAAGGCTTAAGGAACGCCCCGCCGAAAGCCGTGTGCTAATGCTGCTCACCGATGGCCAGGACACAGCAAGTTCGGTGCGCCCCCTGGATGCCGCGCGCCTCGCAGCCGATCTCGGCATTCGAATTTATACCATTGGTATAGGGGCAGATGAAATGTCGGTACCAGGGCTCTTTGGCACCAACTTTGGCAGCCGTCAGGTCAATCCTTCAGCGGATTTGGACGAGGAAAGTCTGCAGCAACTCGCCAGCCTGTCCGGAGGCCAGTATTTCAGGGCTCGCAACCCCCAGGAATTAGTCAACATATATCAATTATTGAACCAGTTAGAACCCGTCGAGCAAGCTACTGTCACCTATCGCCCACGACAGGCTATGGGCTACTGGCCCCTGCTGATAGCACTGCTATTGAGTTTTCTAATTGCAGTACAGCAGGTGTGGCAAGCAGGTGGGTGGACACGCCCCGGCAGCACCCCCGTTTCGCGAGGTGGTTGATTGATGGACCCCCTGAGCAATTTTCACCTGATGCGCCCAGAGTGGCTTTGGTGCATGCTACCAGCGGCATTGTTAACCGTTCTACTATGGCGTCAGCGTAGCCGCAGTGGCAGCTGGAGCGATGTTATATCCGACCAACTTCTACCCTTCCTGGTGAGTGCACAGAAGGCCTCGCGCGGCCCGAATCTACTGCCCGGAGTGCTGGCGGCATGGATGCTGGCAGTATTGGCGGCAAGTGGACCCAGCTGGAAACAGATTCCGCTGCCCCTGCTGCAAAAACAGGATGCTCTCATTCTGGTGCTGGATCTCAGTTATTCGATGAAGGCGGGCGACATGTCACCCTCCCGACTGGATCATGCTCGACGCAAATTACTCGACCTGCTGGATCAACGCAATGAGGGGCAAACCGGTCTAATTGCCTACGCAGGCGATTCCCACATCGTGACACCACTGACTGACGACAACCCGACTATTGCCAATCTATTGCCTGCATTGTCACCGGATATGATGCCCTTGGCTGGCAGCGATTCACCAGCAGCTATCAATCAGGCTATCGAGCTACTTCGCTCGGCGGGCATTCGCGAGGGGCGAATTCTACTGGTAACCGATGGTGTGAGTGAGAACAACGGCCATTTATTGCGCAATGCGCTGGAGGGCACCGGTATCGACCTGGCAATACTGGGAGTGGGCACCAGATCGGGGGCACCCATCCCCCTCTCTGGTGGTGGATTCCTCAAAGATCAGGACGGAGCTATCGTTATTCCCTCTCTCGACGAAACGGATCTGCAAGCTCTGGCCAGCTCCGCTGGAGGCCACTATCACCGCATCCAAATTGACAACAGCGATCTGGACCAACTACTTACCGACCCGGCCATTGCTGGCGACCAACAAACTCAAACACTCGATAGAACGGCGGACACCTGGGAAGATCAAGGCTATCTGCTAGCGCTAGTGCTGCTACCGCTGGGGCTCGCATTATTTCGACCGGGCATCCTCCTGTGCCTGATTCCGCTACTCGTGTTAACAAACTCGGAGCAGGCGACCGCCGATGTATGGGATGATCTGTGGTTAACAGCGGATCAACAGGGTCAAAAGGCCCTTGCCAGGGGTGATAACGAGGCAGCGGCAAACCTGTTCGAGAACACCGACTGGGCGGGTACAGCAGCCTACAACAATGATAATTTTGAGGACGCAAGTAGTCATTTCTCCAGCACCAAAACTGCAAATAGCTGGTATAACCGGGGCAATGCCCTCGCCAGGCAGGGGCAGTACGACGAGGCCATTGCCGCCTACAACGAATCTCTTACTCTGGCTCCTGAGCACCAGGATGCCATTGATAACGTGGCCTTGTTAGAGCAACTGAAGCAGCAGCAAGAGCAATCCGAGGGCGATCAGCAGAATCAGGATCAATCTGAAGATCAGGACCAGCAAAGCGAGCAATCGGAACAGGGCGAGAACAAGCAGTCAGACCCTCAGCAGCAGTCCGGAAGCGACCAGTCCGAGAATAATAGCGATCAACAGCCCGATCAGGACCCTGAGGATCAATCAGAGACAGCGGATCAGGATTCGGAATCCGAGCAACAAGATGATGAGCAAGCACCGCAGGATCAACCCAGCGCTGGCGAAGAGGAACACCCCCCACAGTCCGCTGAGGCGGCAACCCCTTCCGACGAAGATATGGAGCGCGACCAGGCTATGCAACAATGGCTACGCCGGGTCCCCGATGACCCATCGGGGTTGCTGCGGGAGAAATTTCGTTATGAGAGCCGGCAACGACAGGGCTACAGGAGAGACGATGAACCGACTTGGTAAAACCCTGATCACCCTGCTTTTCATAATCACGATAGGCCTGGGCCAGATTGCCAGAGCTGACCTGGTGGCCAGTGTAGATCGCGACCGAATTGCTATGGGGGACACGTTTGAGCTCACAATAACCGCGACGGCGGGAGAGGATATCAACCAATTGCGGCTGCGCCCACTTCTCGCAGAGTTTGATCTTCTTCAGCGCTCCACTTCCAGTAGCACTTCCATCAATAATGGCCGCAGAACCAGTACCCATGCAGTTGTTCTTCAGCTCAGCCCAAAGCGAGAAGGCTCTCTCAGCATTCCGGCCCTGCTCGCCGGTGCCGATCAAAGCAATTTCCTGCTCATATCTGTTGCGCCGGCCCCACGAAGTAGTGCCGGAGACTCGCAGGTACGCTTTGAGGCAGAGCTGGATAGGGACACCGTATACGTTCAGGGTCAGGTGATTCTCACACTGCGACTACTACAGGCAATAAACCTCGATGCTCGAAGCATTACCGAATTACACCTGGAAAATGCTTTCGTAAAGCCACTCGAGCAAAAAGTATTCAGCCGGACCATGGGAGGACAAAACTGGGCTGTACACGAAATTCGCTATGCTATTTTCCCGGAGCAAAGCGGAACGTTTGAGATTCCGAGCCAGACTTTTTCTGCCAGAGAAGGTCGTCGCCGACAGAGCATTTTCGATAGGGGGAACAATGGACCTGCTCTGCGTCGATCTACCAAGGCGATTTCGATCAAGGTATTACCCAGGCCTACCAGCTTCAAGGGAACCACCTGGTTACCCGCTCACGATATCAGGCTCGATGAATCCTGGTCTACGCCACCCGACCAACTTCGCGTAGGAGAGTCAGCTACCCGAACAGTCAAAATCACCAGCGAGGGACTAATGGGTGCGCAGTTACCCCCAGTCCAATTCGCGGCCGGGGCGGGCCTGAAATTTTATCCCGACCAGCCAAGCATCGCAGATACAGAGCTAGCCAGTGGTTTAATGGGCTCAAGAGAAGACAGTGCTGCACTGGTACCAACCCGGGACGGGAGCTGGGAACTACCAGAAATTCGAATTCCCTGGTGGGACGTTAAATCCAATGCTGTCCGCTATGCCGTTTTACCCGCCACAAGGGTGCTTGTCGCCGCTGCCGAACTGCCGCTGGATTTCTCGCTCCCTGCTCCCATAAATCAGCAACCCAACTTGATTCCAATCACTGCCCCAACGCCAATGCGCGATGCAACCCCCTGGCGCACCATTGCGGGAATAGCCTTTGCGGGATGGCTGATGACCATACTGTACCTGATATACGGGAGAATGAGGCGGCGTCCGGCATCGGTGGCTGCAGCATATGAAAACCCCTCGGAGAAGCTGGCTTTTAAACAGCTGCTGGCCGCCTGCTCTACCGGTAATGCCGCGCGCGCGCGTAGCGGCCTGATTGCCTGGTGTGCAACTCTGCTCCCCAACACCCCTGCGCATTCTCTGGAGCGCGTGGCAATGGCACTCGATGACCCTCAATTAAGCGCCAACCTGAAACAACTCAACGCCTGTTTATACGACGATCAAAACACACACTGGGACGGCAATGAGCTGCTCTGTATCGCACAGCGCTTACGCAAACAAAAACAGCAGCGCGCGACCAAAGACAATCACCCGCTGCAGCTTTATCCCAACGATTTGGAGACCACCTCATAGACATCCCGGGACAGGGACGGCGTGGCCGCAAGACGTTCCAACTGCACCCGCATCAATTCGGCTCGACCGGTGAATTTACGCCACTTGGTGAGAGGAGTTAACAGGCGCGCGGCTATCTGTGGGTTAAGCGTATTTAACTGGAGAATTACATCGGCCAGGAACCGGTAACCCTCACCATCGGCGCGGTGAAAATTCACTGGATTATTGCTGGCAAAACTACCGACCAGTGACCGCACTTTATTGGGGTTGCGCAGATCGAATTCGGGGTGCGACATTAGCCCCTGAACTCTGGCCAGGCCATCCCCTCGAGTAATCGATGCCTGCAACTGAAGCCACTGATTCACTACCAACGCCTCCTCGCGCCAACGCTGATAAAATTGCTCGAGGACCTCGCTACTCTGATCCTCCTCTCCATGAAATGCCAGCACTCGCAGCGCCGCCAGTCGATCGGTCATATTATCGGCACAATGGAATTGAGCCAGAGCCAACTCCAGGTGTTCGCTATTGGATATGGCCAGATAGTTAAGGCAAGTATTTCGTAAACTACGCGTGGCAACCTGCGCCGCATTGGGGGCATACACCCCGGCACTCGGTAAACGGTTAAAGCAGGCCAGAAACTCTGCTTGCTGGGTCCCTGCTACGGCCTCGCGCACGGCAGTACGCGCCGCATGGATTCCATCGACATCGGCGGTGCCGGATTGGCTGGCAATCTCTGCCAGCAGGTTTTCACCCGGTAGTGACAACATATCCGCCGTCAGCGCAGGATCCAGGGAATCACTCGCCAACAGATTGGCAAAGGCCTGCCCCAGTAAAAGATCGACCGCAGGCGTCTTCTTTTCCCGCAATTGCTGCTGGACCTCGTGAATCACCTGCAGAGCCAACTGCTGCCCCGAATCCCAGCGTACAAAACCATCGCCGTCCCGACTCATCAAAGCATACAGTGATGGCCTGTCAAAATCGTATTCCAGGCGCACCGGTGCGGAAAAACCCCTCAGTAAGGAGGGCACGGGGCGCTCTCCAACCCTCTCAAACACATAGCTCTGTGCCGCCTTGTCGACTATAAGAACCCGGTGAGTGTTATCGTCTGTATCGGGGTCCTCAGGCGCACCAAGCGTGTACAGGGGCAGGTTTCCAGCATCGCCCAACAATCCCACTGCCAGCGGTATAACAAAGGGCTTCTTGTGGTCCTGACCCGGGGTCTGCGGGCAGGATTGCTCAACATGGAGCGTGTATTGCTGACGTTGTTCGTCGTATTCATCGCGCACAATTAACAGCGGCGTGCCCGCCTGGGAGTACCAGCGGCGAAACTGCTCCAGATCGATACCACTGGCCTCCTGCATTGCCACCACAAAGTCTTCACAGGTAAC
>JABHWT010000399.1 GCA_018657645.1 Halieaceae bacterium
AACGCCTCGCAGAAGTAGAGTTAGAGCTGGCCGAAACCAGTGTCTGGGAGGATTCGGATCGAGCCCAGGCGCTGGGTCGCGAAAGATCTTCTCTGGAAACCATTGTTCATACGCTGGAGCGTCTTGCCAGTGGTAGTACAGATGCCAATGACCTGCTTCAACTGGCGGCCGCAGAAGATGACCTGGATACAGTCGGGGAAGTTGAACTGGAGATTGATGCCCTGGTCAAATCATTGGAACAACTCGAATTTCACCGCATGTTCAGTGGTGAGATGGACCCCAATAATGCCTTTCTGGATATTCAGGCTGGTTCCGGGGGTACCGAGGCGCAGGATTGGGCTGAAATGCTGTTGCGGATGTACTTGCGCTGGGGAGAAGCCAGGGGGTTTAAAACCGATTTAGTCGAAGTATCTGGTGGAGAAGTCGCCGGCATAAAAAGCGCGACTATAGAGTTTCAGGGTGAATATGCCTTTGGTTGGCTGCGTACCGAAACGGGTGTACACCGCCTGGTGCGAAAATCACCTTTTGATTCTGGAAACCGTCGACACACATCGTTTGCCTCGGTATTCGTTTCGCCTGAGATCGACGACAACATTGAAATTGTCATCAACCCTGCAGACCTGCGGGTAGACACTTACCGTGCAAGTGGTGCCGGGGGGCAGCACGTGAACAAGACCGACTCGGCGGTGCGCCTGACACATGAACCCAGCGGAATTGTCGTACAGTGTCAGACTCAGCGCTCGCAGCACCAGAATCGTGATAATGCAATGAAACTACTGCGCGCCAAGCTCTACGAGCATGAGATACTCAAACGCAATGAAGAAAAACAAGCGCAGGAGGATAATAAGTCAGATATTGGTTGGGGCAGCCAGATTCGCTCCTATGTCCTGGACGCTTCACGTATTAAGGATTTACGTACGGGTGTAGAAACCAGCAATACCCAGGCTGTATTGGATGGTGATTTGGATCAGTTTATGGAGGCATCGCTGAAGAGCGGATTGTGAGGAATACCAGATGAGTGAAAAGGAACAGGCCCCCCCAGGCACTGAAGAGGAGAATAAGCTAATTGCGGAGCGTCGAGCGAAGTTGACGGAACTGCGTAAAAAGCGCAATCCATTTCCCAATGACTTCAGGCGGACTGCACAGGCAGACTTGCTGCAACGGGAGTTCGGTGATGCGGATAAGCAGGAACTCGAGAAGGCCAACCGGGAGTTTTCGGTCGTGGGCCGGTTGGTTCGCAACCGTGGCGCTTTTCTTCTTATTCAGGATGGCAGTGACCAGATTCAACTGTACATCAATCGCAAGGTATTAAGCGATGAAACTCTGGCTGAAATCAAAAACTGGGATCTGGGTGACATTGTTGGAGCCTCTGGGCCATTGCACATGTCTGGTAAGGGTGATCTCTACATTAACATGGAGCAAGCCCGCTTGCTGACCAAGGCGCTGCGCCCACTGCCGGACAAGTATCACGGTTTGGCCGACCAGGAAATACGGTATCGTCAACGCTATGTGGATCTCATAGTTAACTCGGAATCAAGGGCGGTTTTTCGCTTGCGCTCCAGAATCATCGAATATATTAGGCAATTTATGATGAATCTGGACTTTATGGAAGTAGAGACGCCGATGATGCAGGTGATTCCCGGTGGTGCAGCAGCCAAGCCCTTTGTGACTCGCCACAACGCGCTGGACATGGAAATGTACTTGAGAATTGCCCCGGAACTGTATCTCAAACGACTCGTGGTTGGTGGCTTCGAACGCGTATTCGAGATCAATCGCAATTTTCGTAACGAGGGACTGTCTACTCGCCATAACCCCGAGTTTACTATGCTGGAGTACTATCAGGCCTACGCGGACTACGAAGATGCGATGAACTTGACCGAGGACTTGTTGCGAGGAATTGCCGAGGATGTTCTGGGCGATACGACTGTAAGCTATCAGGGCAAGACCTATGATTTTTCACAGCCCTTTGCACGCATGACCATAGTAGAGGCGATTTTACACTACAACGGGGACTTAACGGCTGAGCAACTGGGCGACGAAAAAACTGCCAGAGCTGCTGCCGAGGCTCTGGGTATACCGCTGAAGGAGAGCTGGGGACTTGGCAAGGTCCAGATAGAAATATTTGAAAAGACAGTAGAGCACCTGCTGGATCAGCCCACCTTTATCACGGCCTACCCGACGGAGGTATCCCCGTTGGCGCGGCGGAATGATGATGACCCTTTTGTGACTGATCGCTTCGAGTTTTTTGTCGGAGGCAGGGAGCTGGCTAATGGTTTTTCCGAGCTGAATGACGCTGAAGATCAGGCTCAACGGTTTCGCGAGCAA
>JABHWT010000400.1 GCA_018657645.1 Halieaceae bacterium
CCCTGGATGCCCATGCCCAGGCGCTCGTAGTTCATCATGGTAAACATGTAGTTCAGACCCATGTTCGCCTCGCCTACCAAAAAGCCCGTGGCAGCATCAAAGTTCATCACACAGGTAGCAGAGCCCCTGACACCCATTTTGTGCTCGATAGAACCACAGCTCACATTGTTGGGCTCACCTAAACTGCCATCATCATTGAGCAGTATTTTTGGGACAACAAACATGGAAATACCGCGAGGCCCCTCGGGAGCACCCGGAATTCTTGCCAATACCAGGTGAATAATATTTTCGGTCAGGTCTTGCTCGCCACCGGTAATGAATATTTTTGTGCCCGAAATTCTGAAACTGCCACCCTCGCTCGCCTCGGCCTTCGATGTCATGATGCCCAGATCACTGCCGGCGTGAGCTTCGGTCAAACACATGGTGCCGGCCCATTGTCCCGCGTACATGGACGGCAGGTAGGTTTGCTTCATTTGCTCGCTGCCATGGGCCGACAGTGACAGGCTCGCCCCCGCCGTTAACATGGGATGTAGGGTAAACGAGATGCAACCCGACTGGCTCATTTCCTCGAAACAGGACTGCAGCATTTTTGGCATGCCCATGCCACCATACTCTGGATCACCACTGATCGCTCCCCATCCTCCCTCACAGTACAGCCGATACGCCTGCGCAAAACCGTCTGGGGTGCTAACGCTGCCATTGTCAAACACTGCGCCTTGTTCATCGCTATTTCGATTCAGCGGCGCTATCACCTCAGCGCACAGTTTGGCTCCCTCACCGAGAATGGCATCGGCCGTTTCTCTGTCGACAATATTGGTAAGCGAGGGCAATCCGGCCCACAGTTCCTCGACCCTAAACACACGGTGCAGCAAAAACTGCATGTCAGTTAACGGTGCCTGATATTCCATAATTAAATCCTACATGTTCCTTCGATACTGGCCGCCGACATTAAATAGCGAGTTAACCACCTGGCCCAGGGAGCAAACCTTACACGCCTCCATCATCACCTCGAACACATTGTCATTATCGGTCGCCGCTTGCTGCAGGCCTTTTATCTGCTCGATGACAGAGGTACTGTTGGCCTGGTGCAAAGTGGCCAGCATTTCTATCTGGTATTTCTTCTCTTCCTCTGTAGCCCTTATAACTTCGCTTGGCACAACCGTTGGCGACCCCTTTGATCCCAAAAACGTATTAACACCAATAATCGGGTACTCGCCCGTGTGTTTCAGGTTCTCATAATAAAGGCTTTCATCCTGAATCTTACCGCGTTGGTACATGGTCTCCATGGCACCGAGTACACCGCCGCGCTCAGTTATTCGGTCAAACTCTGTCAATACGGCTTCCTCAACCAGGTCGGTGAGTTCTTCGATAATGAATGAACCCTGGATAGGGTTCTCATTTTTGGCCAGACCCAATTCACGATTAATGATTAGCTGAATCGCCATTGCGCGCCTGACACTGTCCTCGGTCGGCGTGGTAATGGCCTCGTCATATGCATTGGTATGCAGGGAGTTACAGTTGTCATAAATCGCGTACAGGGCCTGCAAGGTGGTGCGAATATCATTGAAATCTATTTCCTGGGCATGCAGTGAACGTCCGGATGTTTGAATATGATATTTCAACATTTGGGCGCGGGCGTTCGCTTTGTACTTATTCTTCATTGCCTTTGACCAGATCCGCCGTGCAACACGGCCAATCACCGCATACTCCGGGTCCACTCCATTGGAGAAAAAGAACGACAGGCTGGGACCAAATTCATTAATATCCATGCCGCGACTGAGATAGTACTCAACAAAGGTAAAGCCATTGGCCAGGGTCAGGGCCAACTGGGTTATGGGGTTCGCCCCTGCCTCCGCAATATGGTATCCGGAGATGGATACCGAGTAGAAGTTTCGCACCCCATGATCAATAAAGTAGGCCTGTACATCGCCCATTAATCGCAGAGCAAACTCAGTCGAGAAAATGCAGGTATTCTGCGCCTGATCCTCTTTCAAAATGTCTGCCTGCACCGTGCCGCGCACACGCGTCAATGTGTCGGTTTTAATTTGCTGGTAGATGTCTGCGTTCAATACCTGATCACCCGTCACCCCCAAAAGCATTAAGCCCAGACCATCGTTCCCCTCCGGCAAATCGCCCTGATAGCGCGGGCGTGGGTGTCCGATGCCGGCATAGATAGTGTCGATTTTGTCCTGTACGTCCTGCTCCAGACCATTTTCACAAATGTAACGCTCACACTGCTGATCGATGGCTGCATTGAGGAAAAAACCCAACACAATGGGTGCCGGCCCGTTAATAGTCAGGGAAACCGAAGTCATTGGATGGGAAAGATCAAAGCCGGAGTAGAGTTTTTTCGCATCGTCCAGGCAACATATTGAAACACCGGAATTACCAATTTTTCCGTAGATATCTGGGCGTATGTGAGGGTCGTTACCGTACAAGGTTACCGAGTCAAAGGCCGTTGACAGTCGCTTGGCCGGCATGTCTTTTGACACATAATGAAAGCGTCGATTAGTGCGCTCGGGCCCTCCCTCACCGGCAAACATACGGGTGGGATCTTCGTCCTCGCGCTTGAACGGAAACAAACCGGCAGTATAGGGAAATTCACCCGGCACATTCTCCTGCAGGCTCCAACGCAGTATGTCTCCCCAGGCCTGATACCTGGGTAAACAGACCTTGGGAATATCTGTCTGGGAAAGCGATCGGGTATGCGTTTCTATCGACAACTCTCTGTCTCGCACCTGAAAGGTGTACAGTGGATTCTTGTACTTCGCAACCTTATCTGGCCACTGCTCAATGATGAGTTTATTTTTCGGATCCAGGTCCAATTCCACCTGCGCGTACAATGTGTCGAGTTTCTCACTAAGATCTTTGCCGCTTGACTCACCGCTGGCAAGGGCCGCTTCGATTGCCTGTCGTATGCCATAGAGTTTTTGCGCCACCTCTACCTGCGCGGCAACCCATTCATCGTAGCTGCGGTTGCCCTCGGATATCTCTGACAAATAGCGCGTCCGCTTGCCCGGAAGAACACTGGAGTTGCCCTCTTTTGCGTTTTCTGCAGACAGCTGTTCTCCTACGCGATGCTCGGATTTCTCACTGAGAGTCTCTATCACCCTGTTATAGAGCAGGGTCATTCCGCTGTCGTTAAACTGCGAGGCGATGGTTCCATACACCGGCACCTCATCGTCCCCGATTTCAAACAAGCCACGATTGCGCCGGTATTGTTTTTTAACATCGCGCAGTGCATCCAGCGCACCGCGTTTGTCGAACTTGTTCACCGCTATGATGTCGGCAAAATCCAGCATATCTATTTTTTCAAGCTGCGTTGCAGCGCCATACTCCGGTGTCATAACGTAGAGCGACACATCGGAGTGCTCTTCAATTTCAGTATCGGACTGACCAATGCCTGAAGTCTCCAGAATGATCAGGTCGAAGTTAGTTGCCTTGAGGATTTGCAGACTGTCGTTAACATAAACCGACAGCGCCAAATTAGACTGGCGAGTTGCGAGAGAACGCATATAGACGCGATCACTATTAACCGCATTCATGCGAATTCTGTCACCCAGCAAAGCGCCACCTGTCTTGCGCTTCGAGGGATCGACAGAAACAATAGCTATCGTGCTGTCGGACGTGGCCAGTAAGAACCGACGGATGAGTTCATCCACTAAAGATGATTTGCCAGCCCCCCCCGTACCCGTAATACCCAATACCGGCGTTTTACTGGTCGCCGACAGTTCGCGAACCTCGTCCAGCGCAGATTGGTTCTCCTGCGGCGCGTTCTCGGCGGCGGAAATAAGCCTGGCAATTGCCTGCTTGTCGTTGTTTTTCAAGTTGGCAACATCGTCTTTTTTGACATTGAGACCCGTTTTAAAATCACAGCGCTGGAGCATGTCGTCGATCATGCCTTGCAGGCCGAGCTCCCTGCCGTCATCGGGGGAGTAGATGCGAGCGATGCCGTAGTCCTCAAGCATTTTGATCTCATCGGGCAGTATCACACCGCCACCACCACCCACAATACGAATATGTTCACAACCCCGCTCTTTCAACAGGTCATACATATACGTGAAGTACTCGTTGTGACCGCCCTGATAAGAGGTAATGGCAATCACATTGGCATCTTCCTGAATAGCGGTATTGACAACTTCCTCTACGCTACGATCATGCCCCAGGTGAATCACCTCTGCGCCACTGGCCTGCAGAATACGTCGCATAATGTTGATTGCGGCATCGTGGCCGTCAAACAACGAGGCGGCTGTTACGACCCTGATTTTGTTTTTCAGTTGATATCTCGATGTGCTCATTTGAGGCTCTCTTAAGTGTACTGTTTGGGCGCCGACGGGACTGGCCACAATCTCGCAGATCGAGATTTAGTGCGCGGATTTGGTACATTCTTGCTGTAGTGAGATTTCCTGCGTCAATTACAGCACAAAGGAATGCTGATTGAAATTGACTTTATTGCTAAGGTAATGGACTATCTTGTTATTAATAGTTTGAACTCTCACTAACGGTGAACACGCGTGACCGGGACCACTGTTCAGGACCAGGCTAACGATCGGCAACGGGGTGATATTCGCCTGCTTATCCCGGTGTTTCTTTTAAAAAAGCTGGAGGTTCACCCTTTAACACAGGGACTTTACCCAATATCTCTGGGCAGGTCGGGACGGGGATCTCCGCTCGACATAAGACAGACAACAGCTGAGCACTATAGTCTGCTCTACTGCCACTGCGGGCAATCGGACCTACAATACAAAAACCGCAATCGAAGGGTGAATCCGGGCGATATTGTCATAATCGAACCCCACAGCAGCTTTCATTATTCAACCCAGGCATGCCAGAATTCGAGCAGCGGCACAAAAAAATCGCACGCCCATTACTGGATCAACTTCACCGGCGACCTGGCCGATGACTTTGCCGAACGACTGCTAATGAAGATGGATGACGGCCTTGCCCAGGTGGGCTTATTGCCCAATATCATGCTCGATTTTGACATGTTACTTGAACTGGGCGCCCGGGGTTACACCGCTACTAATGTCATTCACGCGGTACAGGTACTGCAGCAGGCTTTGAGTTTTATGGCCCTGCAATTACGGTTAAACGCGGTTAGCGACAGCTCGACATTTGATCTGCCTGCCATCGAGGAGTTAATGCGCGCTAATCTACACCAGAACCTGAATTTGGACACGCTTGCCCAACATTGCAAGTTATCCAAGTTTCATTTTTGCAAAAAATTTCGAGAGTTAACCGACAGCTCACCCATTCAGCATTTCATTAACATGAAAATTCAGCAGGCCTGTTTTCAACTCGACAACAGCGATATCGCTATCAAGGATCTGGCTGTCAACCTGGGCTACAGCGACCCCTATTACTTCTCCCGGCTTTTCAAAAAGATAGTGGGTATGTCGCCCAGGCAGTATCGGGAGTCCGGATAGACACTCCGTGGCGCAACAGCACCTGTGCCGAGGGGAGCAAGTAGGACTTTTAAAAGGTCGGAGAATGGGTGATTATGGAAACAATGGATAATCAAACGCATAGAAGGCACCAAGGTATGACAACCGAAACCGAAACCCCTTATATCCAAACTGAACTATCGGGTGGGGTCTGCCGACTCACTCTCAACCGCCCCAAGCAGCGCAACCCATTATCCAGCCATATGATTGCCGCCATCACCCAGGGTATCGCCGACGCCGGTGACGACCCGCAGGTACGGGTGATTGTTCTGACTGGAGCCGGTCCGGTTTTTTCCGCAGGCCACGATCTGAAGGAAATGAACGGCCCCCTGCCTGAGGGCAGTAATCGCGATGAACATCTTCGCGGCATCCTCGGTAGCTGCGCCAGCATGATGTTGGGAATCATGCACTGCCCCAAGGCTGTCATCGCGTGCGTACAGGGCACAGCAACGGCCGCCGGCTGCCAATTGGTCTCGGCCTGTGATCTGGCAATAGCGAGCGAGGACGTACACTTCTGCACTCCGGGGGTCAATATCGGCAGCTTCTGTACCACGCCACTGGTGGGTATCGGGCGCACCGTGCATCGCAAGCACGCCATGGAAATGGCCCTGACTGGCGATATGCTATCTGCACCCGATGCGGTGCGAATGGGCCTCGTTAATCACGCGGTACCCGCCGATGAACTACAGCAGGCAACCGATCAACTGGCGCAACGTATTGCGGCCAAATCTTCCCAGGGTATTCGCAGCGGCAAGCAGGCGTTCTACCAGCAGATAGACATGCCGGTAGAGGAGGCTTTTAACTATGCCACAGAAGAGATGATCAAGGCGCTCACCTGCGCGGATGCAGACGAGGGCATTAGTGCCTTTTTTGAAAAGAGAGAGCCTCAATGGGGCGACGCCTGACCCTGCACTGGCCCGATTGTTGCCCGTGCCAATAACTGCCGACCGGGACATCGCCCAACTACTGGCCACAACCCGAACCATCGCAGTAGTGGGGGCCAGTGCCAATCCTCAGCGCCCCAGTCATCGAGTCCTGGATTTTCTGATAGCGGCGGGTTACGAGGTCTTTCCGATCAACCCGGGGATCGCCGGCTCGGCTATTTGTGGCCGCACCGTCTATGCCAGCCTGGATGATGTACCTGCACCCATTGACTTGGTTGATGTTTTTCGTCAGCCCCAGTACCTGTCAGGCATTGTCGATCAGGCGATAGCAGTGGGTGCCCGGGCCGTGTGGGGCCAATTAGGTGTCGTAGATGAGCAGGCCGCAGTTCGTGCCGCGGCATCCGGACTACAGGTAGTA
>JABHWT010000402.1 GCA_018657645.1 Halieaceae bacterium
AGAGCTGGTCTCATTGGATACCGAGGACCATATTTATTATTACCAGGCCATTAAGCGACGTTTCATCGCGGCTCAGGCAGCGTTTCGCGAGGACTCCATGCCGGATCCGGTAGAATCATCCCATCTCGGACGTTGGTCGGCCTGGGCCAACGAGGTGCTGAGACAACGGGCACTGAGCGGGATATCAGTTAAGGATGAAGTGATCGCCGAGGGCGCGCTGAAACCCGAACAGATAGCGCCATCGGAACGAACCCTGATCTACGATCTCGACGATGTTGATGTGGAGCCCTCGTACCCATCTGCAGTATCGGGC
Organism: Halieaceae bacterium; assembly: GCA_018657645.1. Taxonomy (GTDB): domain Bacteria; phylum Pseudomonadota; class Gammaproteobacteria; order Pseudomonadales; family Halieaceae; genus JBALVT01. The sequence continues at coordinate 314 of JABHWT010000402.1, forward strand.
GACAGTCGGGCTGCACCCCCACCCAACCTGCGTGACCCGGCGGAGGACTGTTCGGGGCTAGCATCGACACCGAGTGAGGGAGACTTTTCCCGCTCCGAAAAAGCACACCCCCTGGATAGTATCGAGCCCGACTCGCCAACAAGCACCTTGTTTGATTCAGAGGAGACTGTCGAAGCGCCTTGCCCGGAGGTGGCCCTGGCCATACCTGAGCCAGACTTACCGGGTGGGGAACAAAATCCTGCCAAGAGGCAGAGTGAACCCCCCTATCGCGACATCCTGGGGGATAGCAAAAAGCCGAAGGACCCGCCGTTTAGCAATAACCTGAATACCAATAGCTAGTGTACCTCGCAAGGTACACTAATCGGTCTTCGCGGGCCTGTTTACCCAGGAGAGAGTTGCTTGTGAGTCGCATTGGGGGAGGGCCTTATAAACAATCCCTCACAAGTCGCGGTTACTGTAGCGCCAGCTCTGATTTCACCCTTTACGATAGTCTTTCTCCCGTTCACGGACACTATATCAGCGGTTAGTTCGAGGTCGGTATTTAGTGGTGTAGGCTTCAGGTATCGGGTGGTAAGAGAGCCGGTCATTCCCGGGTTCTTGCCTGCGATCTGTGCCATGCCTAGAAATTGATCGAATATTGCTGCAATATAACCGCCGTGGAGGCAGCCAGGAGGTCCCTCATAAGCCCAGCCGCAATTAACAGTACCGTAGGCTGTTTTTCCCTCAATCCACATGTTTAGCTTTGGTGCAAGAGGATTGCTCCATCCGCCGACACCGTTTAACTCGTGATTGACCTCGCCATGCTTGCCATGATTGCCATCTTCGATAAAAGCCAACACCCCGTACAGGCGCTCGCACTGGGCGAACTCCTGTGCCTGTCGCTCAAGTCCGGCGGCAATATCATGTAATCTGTCGGTGGGAGGTGTGCTGGTCAATAATACATTGCTCAACTCACGAATGGCATCGGCAACCCGGCGCTTGGCCTCCCAGTGATCGGAATAGGGCGGGGAAATTTCCTCCGAGGCAAAAGGGTTGGCCAGCATATCACCCAGAACAGATTCCTCGCTCATCGAGTTCCCCCTATGAGTATAGTGCTGTGGTCGTTCAGCGCAGGGATTTGAAGCATGTACGCACCTCGTCCAGAAAAGACTCTGGCTGTTCTAGAGAGGCAAAATGTCCACCGCGTTCCATTTCGTTAAAGTGAATCAAATTACTGAATCGCTTCTGGGCCCAGCGCTTGCTACAGCGGAAGATTTCTTTGGGGTAAATAGAGCAGCCCACGGGTATATGTATGGGCGATAGGTCGGGCTCACCGAAACTCTCCCAGTACAGTTGCCCCGAACTGACCGCGGCATTGTTAAGCCAATACAACATGACATTGTCCAGTAGCTCATCCTTGCTTAGGACATTTTCCGGGTGTTTTACGCCCTCGCGTTCGCAATCTGTCCAGGCGCAAAATTTCTCCACAATCCACGCCATCTGGCCCACGGGCGAGTCGGCCAGGCCATAGCCCAGTGTTTGAGGGCGAGTGCCCTGTTGCTTGGAATAGCCGGAGTCCCATTTGTCATAAAACGCCAATGCCTCAAGGGCACCGGTTTCCTGTTCCGTGAGTTGATCCATGGTTTCAGGGTCTGGTGCCACGATCGGCATAGTGACGTGGATACCGGCACAGTGTGCCGTTTCGGACTGGCCTATGCACTGGGTAATGAGGCTGCCCCAGTCACCCCCCTGGGCGACATAACGGTCGTAACCCAGGCGCGCCATTAATTGCCCCCACATCTTGCCAATTTTCTGCACTGAGGTGCCGGGGCCACTGGGCTTGCCGGAAAAACCGAATCCCGGCAATGAGGGTGCCACAACGTGAAAGGCATCCTCGGCTTTGCCTCCATGTGA
>JABHWT010000403.1 GCA_018657645.1 Halieaceae bacterium
CTCTAGATTTGTTGGTGTTTTACGGCCATTTGGTGCATTTATAGTAATAGTTAATAGCTTACCTTCGCAGCAAGTGGGAGTCTGCGGTCAGCTGTGTATAATGGATTGATTGAAAAGGTGGCGTTTGTCCGTCTTATACTCGACACCCTCGATATGCTTAGGCAGGTCGGCGAGTGTATCCGGTAGGGTCAGTTCCTCGTTCAGGCAGGGAATCTGGATAATGAGCTTCAAAAATGGCTCCGATAATTTATCTAGTGCAGGCCCATTGATAGCATGGGCACCTAATTTTCAATCCGAAATAGTATCTTTCTTTGGGCGTATACTACCCGTCCTGTCTGGTCTTGCAATCCTATTGTTACAGTGACCTGTAGCTGCGACAATCAAGCCTATCAGTATTTCCCGCGGAGTAAGTGACCTTGGGTAAGCGGTGGTCTACAATTGAGTGAAAATTTCACGGGCCTTGGGAATCGAGTGGCCGGTGACCTCCAGATCAAGATAAAGAAACCGGGAAGGCCCCCTTGAGTCCAGGCACCAGGGTAAAACGTCGCGTGTTTTGTATCGGCATGAACAGGACCGGTACATCTTCAATTGGTCGTTGCTTGGAATTGCTTGGCCTCACGCCTATAGCGGCCCCTGGCACACTCACGGCGGAGTCTTATAAGCTAATTGATCAGCTTTTTGAGGACAGAAACTTCGATCCTATCCTGAATCTGGCAGAGAATTATCAATCCTTTGAAGGTCGGCCCTGGAACATGTGGGAGATGTACCGATACCTGGATATTCGGTTCCCCGACAGCCTGTTTGTCCTCACGATGCGAGACCCGGAATCCTGGTGGCGCTCGACGCGCCAGTGGATAGCGGTGAATGAACCCCTGGCGCTCGACCGCTACCAATTACATCTTCGAGTCCCAGACCTCAGTAAGGAATCCATGCTACACAGCTTCCATCGGCACAACAGGGAGATAAGCCAATACTTCGAGGGTACTGGTAAATTATTGAGAATCAATCTTGAAGCTGGAGAGGGTTGGGACAAGCTGTGTAAATTCCTGGATCTGCCCGCCCCCGGTTGCGGGTTTCCACACATCAACAGACAACCCTGCAATGAAGCAGACGAAAAAAGCCGTGAGGAAGGTGGCCGATTACAGAATGGTGTGCTCTGCGACGTTTGTGGTCATGTCACAACCCCTGGAAAAGCTACCCTCACTGGGGAAAGTAGGGTAGATGAAAATATGGGAGTGAGCACATACGGCTCGCGAGCCTTGCGACGATTGCATCGCAACCTGCCTAAATGCAAAGAACAGATTAAGGATAACCTGGCCAGTTCAACAAAAAGTCTGTTCTATTATTTGTATAAAGCTGGCTTGGTGGTGAATAGCAGGATGAGTGCCGCTGAGGCAGCACCACTGCGTGCCCCGCGCTTCACATCTGACCCGCAGGAGTTGGCTGTCGTGTCCTGTTTTTTTAACCCCTCGCGTTCGCAGCGCAGGGTGAGAAACTTCAAGAAATTTTATGCGGGAGTTCAATCGACTGGCGTCCATTGCCTGGTGGTTGAGTTAGTGTTTGGTTCATCTGCTTTCCAACTTGAGGATGGAGAAAATGCCATTAAACTGCGCACCGATGGTGTGATGTGGCACAAGGAGCGATTGCTGAATATTGGTATAAAGCAGCTGCTTTTCCAGGGTTATAAAAAGATAGTGTGGCTGGATGGCGACATCACTTTCGACAATAAGGATTGGCCGAGGCTTGTCGCGGACAAATTGAATTCTGTCAACCTTTGCCAGGTATTCGGTACTGTTGTTATTACCGGCCCGGAGAATTGTTGCCCCGAGGTAGGCACTTCTGGCGTCAAATATTTTTTGGAGAAAAAGCACTTGTATAAACAGTCGCCCGTAAATCTGTCGGGCCTAATGCGGGGTAGGTTGAGGGGGGGGCAGTCCGGGTTTGGCTGGGCAGCCCGAGCGGAGGTGTTGAAAAAACAGTTGCTATACGACAAGGCGATCGTTGGAGGCGGTGATAAGTTAATCTTTGCCGCGAGTCTTGCGGCTGATCGCTCGGATAGACGATTTCAGGCGCTGACCCACTCCAGTGTGGCCTGTGAAAAGTGTGACCACCAAAATCAATCAGCCGCATACACCCGGTATTACCTGGACTGGGCAGAGTGCTGGGCTGCTGCCGTGGATAATAAGGTGGGCTACGTTGACCTGCAAATCCGTGATATGTATCACGGCAGGCGCGAGGACAGAAAGTACCATGAGAGACGCGAGATTCTATACAGGCATCAGTTTGATCCGGCCCATGATCTGTCAACGGACGAGATGGACTGCCTGGCCTGGGGCAGCGATAAGCAGGACCTGCACAGAGACGTTGAGAGCTATTTTCTAGCCCGCCGGGAGGATGTATGAGCGGATCCAGCGCTGCAACGGTGATAATTCATATAGGCCGCCATAAATGCGCAAGCACCAGCCTTCAGCAGGAATTTTTTCCCCAATTAACACGGCGATTTTATCGCGGCAAGGAAATGTTGACGAATATTACCCACAAGGGAAATCTGTTTCCGGAGGGGCCGCCCTTTGACCTGGGTCCAGATGAAAACAACCCGATTATTCTGTCTCGAGAAGGGCTATCCCTCGGTCAGGTCGAGAGCAAATCCCGGCAGTTAAAGGACTGGTTTCCCAACGCTCGAATTGTATGCGTTGTGCGGGAGCAAAGGGACTTGCTGACTACTTTGTATGTATGGAGATATGCCTGCGATTTTATGTTCAAATCATTACGGCGTTATCTCCGTTCAGTAGTCCGGTCCAAGTACGGACCGCTGTTGTTCAATCACCTGGTCCTCGAGCAGTACGAGAGTGTGTTTGGGAAGGAGAACATCCTGGTGATACCCTATGAGCTTCTACGCGAGGATGCCGAGGAGTTTTATCGAACTATCGCCGATTTTTCTGGTAGTGCTGCAGACTATGTTATTCCCACCACCAGGTGGCATCGCACGTGCAAGCGCAGAGCAAGCCTGAGGGCCTACACGGCATACAATATTTTTGTCGGGATATTTTTTCTGTTACCCACTGCCGTGTTGCTCCATGAGCTGATGCCCGACCGTTACAGGCGCTGGCGCTGGCGGGCCTGTAAAAAGCTTCACCGGTTCAGCCGGCGTAGGTTGGGCCCGGCAATTGAGAGATTGTTTCCAATTAGCGAAACGCTGGCAGTGACTTCCGCCGATATTGCGCACCTTCTTCCTGATATCGCTCGTTCCAATGATCTACTGGCGAAATACTGCCACTATGACCTGGAAAGCTTCGGCTATATTACTACCAGAGATCTTCGGCAACACCTCGAAAACAAGGCAGGGAACACTTGAAATTACTTTATGTAACCCCCAAACCTTTCTTGCCGGACTCGCGTGGAGGGGCTCAGCTTTCAACTATTACCTTGTTACAGGAACTCCGAAAGCGGGGCTGGGACGTGCAGGTGGTAGCGTTGAGAAAGCAGCCCATATCGGTCTTGATCAGGGCCTTCCTTTTACGTTTGTTTCTTTTTAAGCGCGAGAGCCGGGTGACACCTACTGTTGAGACAGAGATTGTTGTCGACAGGGTATGGGGTTTTTCCGCTATGGGATTCCTTGGTCGACACCTCGATTTACGCTATTTGAAGCCAACTTTCAAACGGCGTATTGAAGAGATTGCGCCAGATATTCTTTTGGGGGATTTTTCTGCGTCTGATAGTCTGTTCAAGTTTGCGCTGGCTCTGGGCATAACTTGTATCAAGACTGTTCGCTCCCTTCCGGTATTGGACCATCCTTCCATAGTGCCGCTCGATTTACATGTCATTGGTAATTCGCCTTACTCATCAAGGGTGGCCGGCGCCACGTTTAACAGGGAAGTGTATTATGTTCAGCCTTATATTGATCGCAGCCGGTACAAGGTGCAGAGAAAATCCTGCACGTATATTACATTTATCAATCCCACGGAGCAGAAAGGATTGCCTGTCGCAGTGGAAATCGCCCGACTAATGCCCGAGCACCGTTTCCAGTTTGTAATGGGAAAGTGGTCTGGCTGCAGTGAGAAAAAAGTACAAATACAGGTCTCCGAGGCCAGAAGTTTGGACAATGTAGATATCGTCAGTCATATTCATGACATGCGGGAGGTCTACTCTGGTACGCGACTGCTAATTGTACCTTCCCAATTTGTCGAAACTTTCGGGCGAGTAATTGTAGAAGCACAGTTAAACGGAATTCCGGTAGTGGGTGCTCATGTTGGGGGCATAAGGGAAACCCTGGGTAAAGGCGGCATCTTGGTTGAAAATCGCTCGAGCCCCCTGGCCTATGTTAATGCAATAAGAGAAATACTGGATAACGAGGAGCAATTCAGCACACTTGCGCTGGAAAATGTAGAGCAGGATGAATTCATACTGGAGAAGCAGATCGAGAAGTTTCAGGCGCTGGCCACGGGGTTCTTGCAAGCTGACCGTTCATCGCGCGACACTAGGCCAGTGGGGACGCCTCCCGCACAGCCCTGAGAAAACTCTTGTCTTCGGGTTCAAAATGCCAGTCGTTGGGCTGTGCAGAGCTAACATCTGTTTTGGGTCGGTAATTGTGGCTCATCAGGACATCCATTAGCTGACGGGCATTGTCTTTGCTGTGCCGGCTCACTGTGATGTTTTCACTGACATACCCTAACTTTCCGGAAACTGCCTGTGACCACCGTTGCGCCCAGGTCAGACAGTCCCAGCGCAGGTCACAGGCCGGATATGACTTGAAACAGATTTTACAGGGCGAGAACTGGTAGTGTGTCAACTTTCCCATATCCTCGAACCATGGGGCATCGATAGGGTAGGAAGCCGTGAACAGCATGCGTGGGTCTGCATCAAAGGGCAGGGCGTCGTAAAGGAGGATTTTTTCCAGCAGCTCGGCCCTGGCTGCCCAAGCATAGCCTCCGTGGTAATCCTCACTATGATTCTCTGGCAGATTCCCGTGTTCGTGTCTGTATTTCACTGCACTGGTTTGCTGGACGGGAGAGATATTGCCTGCCGAGACTGTGGCTACATCGAATGCCTGCACCAGGTGGTGAGATGTCAGGGCCTCTTTGACCTGTTGAGCCCAGCTTAGAGGCGAGTCAAGCCTGACGCCTTCGTCGAGCCATGCGATTTGGGTTAGACCCTCCGCTAACAGTGTTCTGATGCCACAATTTAGTAAATGATTGCGGCTCCAGATCGGCCCCGTCGTTACCTGCAGGGAGGGTATTGTTGTGGGCAGGTCCGATACCGGGTTACTTTCATCCAGTGCTTCCACAACCAGAATATTCGCATTGCTGGCGGCCAGCGTGTGGTAGGACATTTCGAAATCCTGGCGAACTGCGGCACTGCGCAGAGGGTTTATATAACAACAAACGACACCCAAAGCGTTGTCGTCAGGTTGTTGCCGAGGATGGAAAGCCAACGGGGGGGAATTCATATCCAACATTGGTGTGGTCTTGCTCTCCGAGACAGACCATTGCCGGGGGCCAGACAGCAGGCCTTTTACCCATCGCCTGAACTGTTGTATCCGCCAGCTTCTTGTCTTGCAATACTGGCAGCCAGCGCTAGTAAGCCGATAAAATTGCAAACGATTTTTCAATCGCTTTTGCCTTTTTCGGCTATTCTTTTTGACTCTTTTACTTCTGCGACGATCATCCTTCTGACTATAGGACTGGGTGTTGACATGCGGGATTGGCTTTTGTGGAAGAGGTACATTCAGAAAAGTGCAAAGCTCGGGCCATCCCTGACCAGCTTCAAAGTTGATCTCCAGTAGACGGTCGGTATTGGCGAAATATTCCCGGACTTCCTGGTTGTAGCTCTGATAGGCTGAAATCATGGATTCAGGCAGTAGATTATCTGACCGTAGGTGCGCGCGATAACGCTGTGCCATCCAGGGTTTGGAAACGGAAATCCAGCGCTCTACAGAGCGCCACCAATTTTCCGGCTCCCTTACAGTGAGTATAAAGAGACTGCCTGGAAATCGTTCGTCGAGATGACGGTAGGCTTCCCAGATGTTCCAGGGGCGATCTTCGAAAGATCTGTATTTTTTGGCCTTCTTGAGCATTGGCTCGTAGTCATTGTCGTCAAAGATCTTGTGTGTAAGCCGTTTAATCTGCTCTCCACCGGTCGGAGCTATGGGTGTCAGGTGCAGTTCCTCGTAGCAGTGCTTGAGAGTCGTGGTGCCAGTTTTGTTGAAGCCAATACCAAAAATCTTGGGTGACAGGCTTGTGCTTGGCTTTTGAGGAGGCATTTGGGTTGGCTTCGGCCTGGTCTGATTCGGATAAATAGTTCGTGGTACATAGTATACTTGCCTCAGTAGTGTCCCGAAAGTAGCCCCGTGGCTAATGACCACGAAGGAGGCATCGTTATATACTGCTGCTGCCAGGCACTGAGTCAAATATTGTTTCCCGGTTCGAGGATGTATGAAGTTTACTGATCGGCGCAGACTTGTCGAAAAAGGCCTTCAGGCCTGCGATGTTCGCCCGCGGGCGTTGGTTCTGTTGAGTGTTCTGGGCGTGCTGGCGGCACTGTTCAGAGTTATCTCCATGTCTTTATTCCTGCCATTGGTATACGCCGCATTCAGTGATTCGTCCTCCCCACGTGGCCGCTTCTCGGCCCTGTTCAAAATACTGCCTCTGGAGGAATTTAACCTGACATATGTAATGTCCGGGGCAATACTCTTTGCCGGGATAATGGCGGCAATGCTGGTCTACCTGACTGACTACCTGGAGTCCAGGTTGACGTATCACGGGCAAACAATGCTTAGTCGAAAGGTTTTCAAGCGGTTTCTGGCCTATGGCCAGGCCTATTCTGACCGTACGGGGCCTAGTGTGCAGCTGCGGGAATTGCGTCGGGTGCCGGGAAAGGTTTCACGGCAGGTTAAAATTTTGAGCAGGCACCTGGGGGCGGCTCTGGAAGTACTTGTTTACAGTGTTGCCCTGCTGTTTCTTGCTTGGCAGGCGGCCCTGGTGTGTTTTGTCGTGTTGGTAAGCTATTACCTGGTCTTTGGCCGGTTTGTAGGCTGGGTCGATTCCTTTAGTCGGGAGGATGATCAGGAAGAGGATCTCTCGGAGGATCGGGCCGCTGACATATTGCTGAATCTTCCCCTCGTCAGGGGGGCTGGAACAATCGGCGAGGAGCGGCGCCAGTGGCGGAAGTTTCAACAGCAGCGTTTCAAGCTCAGGAAGCGGGCGGCATTATTTTCGGCCGGGATCAAGCCTGCCAAGCAGTTGCTTACCTTGCTGGTGATGTTGTTGTTTGTCCTGGTAATATCTATCGGCCTGGGCGAGTTGGAAGTATATGACGTCGCTCGACTGGTGATATTTTTTCTAATTCTCAGGCGCTTGATGGCAGCCTTTGCCAAGATGCTGGAAGCGCCGGCAGACTGGTTTGCCTATACGGAGGTGCTGGACAGGTATTTTCAACTGATGGACCGGGGGAACAAGGGTATTGTCAGGTCCGGAAGCGATATTTTGGAACCTCTTCGAGCGCCCGTAGAAATCAGCAACCTTGATTTTAGCTATGGGGATACACCGGCATTGAGGGGGCTCAATGTCAGTTTTCCTTTGCACGGGTGCACCGCCGTAGTGGGTTTGTCGGGCTCGGGAAAAAGTACGCTGTTAAAACTTCTCACGCGGCAGTACGAGATTGATGCGGGTCAGATAAGGTTGAACAATCGGGACATAGGCGACTATAGTTGGGAAGGCTTGGCCAATGAAATCGTACACCTGGGTTCAGAGCCGAAGTTTTTCAATAAAAGTATAGAGTACAACCTCAGCTATGGTCTGGAAGAGGTAACTCCCGAAGAGATTTTTACCGCGCTGGAGCGATCGAGCTCGACTGACTTCATGTCTTCTCTCGAATCCGGACTGCAGACTGTTATGGGTTTGCAGGAGCAGCCATTTTCCCGGGGACAGCTACAGAGGCTCGGTATTGCCCGCCTTTTGATACAGCGCCAGGCCAGCCTGTTTCTGCTGGACGAGGCGACGTCTGCACTGGACGAAGTCACTGAGAAGTCAATACTGCGACAGATGGTGTCACGGCCCAATACCACCATTATCTTTGTCACACATAGAACCACTGCGATTGATCCGGATATGCATGTAGTGGTATTTGACCAGGGGCAAATAGTCGAACAGGGCGCCAGAAAGCAGCTGGAGTGCAGGCCAGACAGCTATTTTTCCAGGCTGTGTCACACTGATCCAGCTATCGGCCCCAGCGGAAGCTGACCGCCACAGATACGGCATGGAGCAGCGATATCGCTATGTCAAGTAGATACTTCACCAAACAACATTGGCTGCTGGTCTTTGCATTGGTGGTGGGCTCCGCCACGGCCGGCGCTGAACAGTTTCACATTGAACGCCTTAACAATGCTTTACCGATTATCTCAAAAGAGCATTTTAGACAACTTGGCGTAGGAAAGGAGGGTAAGAATATTAATGGGCCATCTGTGATTCGTATACCGGAGTGGATCCCACGAAAAGAGAGAGCCGCCAGCGAGGCCAATTATTATATGTACTTTGCCCATCATAGAGGGCGATACATCAGGCTCGCCTGGGCAGAAAAAATAGAGGGCCCCTGGCAACTGTATAACATTGGCAAAGGTATAGTGGCTGGAGAGCGTGGCGTGCTGGATATAGGCAGTGACCGAATCTTGCCTTTAGAAAATGGACTCAGTATTACCCGGCATATTGCATCCCCCGATATTCATGTCGACGATGAAAATCGACGCATTGCGATGTATTTTCACAGCCCTATCGAATACGAAGGCAATCGGAAACGATCGAATCAGGTAAGCTTTTTCGCCGCCTCTCCCTGGGGCCTGGATTTTTCATCCGGGATCCTACCAGTACCATTGAGTGGTGAATATTTGAGAGTGTTCGAGTATGCGGGTGTCCTGCAAGGACTTAATTTTAAGAATTATTATCTCCCCGACAGCAATAAGAATCCCTGGCCTATTCCCGCCGGGTTTAACTTATTGAACGACAGACTGTGGAAGCACAAAGAGGCCGAGTTTCTAAAACTCCCGACTATGAATATAGAGTCTGGAGATACCCCCTCATCTGAGCCGGCAAGGGTCAGGCACCTGGCTCTTTATCGATCAGGTTCCACGCTGAATATTTTTTTTACAATGAAGGGCCACTCTCCTGAGAGAGTATTTGTGACCAGTGTCAATCTGGAGCATGACTGCTTGCCCTGTGCAGAGGCAGGTACATTGCCCGTTGAGGTATTGCGCCCTGAAGAGCTCTGGGAAGGTAGCGCTGTACCGCCAGTACCTTCAACAGGAGGAGTGGAAAAACATCTGGCGAATGCTTTAAGGGATCCATTTATATTTGAAGATGGAGACAAGCGATACCTTTTTTACGCCGGGGGAGGAGAGCAAGCCATTGGTGTTGCCCGGCTAACCACACACCAGCACTAATTGTTATATTGAAGGGTCTTATGGCGATCTACCGTTTACCGAGCGTGAGCAGGTGCTTTATTCTCGGCCACCCGGTCAGTTGTTCAAACGGCGTATCCAACAATCTGGGATCGGCCATCTCGACTATGCGCGCCTGTGCTCGACCGCTTTGGCGATATGTGTAGGGCAACGCGAAGCAGGCCTCAGCGTACCTGCGATCGGAAAAGGGAGTAATGTTGACCCGAAAAGGGGCGGTGCCGTACAGATGTGGGCAAGCCGAGCCGCCGAGCCTCATTTCCATATAGAATAAATCTACTACGAGTTCAACTGAGCTATGGGGCGGCAAGTCGTGCAGCCAGCGCTCCATGCCGATCAGAAAATCTTCCCTTCTAGGGAGACGAGCCCGGGTAAGCAGGTCGGCCGCTGTGGGTCTAAAGAAGCGGCCGGCATATTTCGCGTAGTGCCGTTTGGCTACCGCCTCGCCGTGCCCGGTGATCCAGATCGCGTTCATGTCCAGGCTTTGCAACGGAGTCCGGTAGAACTTTGTCGCCTTGCCTGTTCCTCCGGCCCGGCCAATGGTATAGAAGTAACGCTCCCTGTCATCCTTTGAAGCCTTCTGGATGCTTACGATCTCATGGTTGAGGTGGTGTCGCATCGCGAGGAGACGACTGATGTGCAAGTCCTTCTTATGTCCGTACTTCCTGTTGTGAAAACGAAGGGTCACATAGCTTGCATCTGCTCTTACTTCCGCCGAAGAGCAGGCGAGGATGGCCCGTGAGTCGCGACCGGCGGTTAACGGGCTGTACATTCGGAGCCCGGTTGCATGGGCTGCCAGCATGTTGCTTCTGAGTCGTTCGACGGCCTGAATTATGTGGCGATCCGCATCTGCTTTCGGATCAGGTTGAAGGGCTTCACGAGGCCAGAAACGAGCCACCTTCCACGAATTGAGATCCAGTCGATGATTCGGGAGCAGGCGGTGACAGCCCTCGAGGTCGGTAATGTCCGCTGGGTAAAATTGATTGTCCGCACCGTGTGGATAACCTTCGACCGGATAGGATGTTTTGCACCCTTCACGGTAACGGAGCATTGAGGTTGTTGAGCTCAGGATACCCAGGGCAGGGGAGTACACTGAAGACAACGAGGAGAATGGGTCTGGATAAGCCAGGGCCCTCCCGGGCACTTCGGGCAGGATCAACAGAAGATAACGTCCCCCCATTTCCTGCAAGCGCTGTTCGATGTAGCCTTCATCCAGGTCATTGGCATGGGGAAAGGATATCGACGAAGGGCGGAACAGCAACTGGCCTTCTGTAAAATAAAACCCAGAATAAAACCTATTCGATTTCCCAGCGGATCGAGGAGGTCGTGGACGGGTAATCCGGGATGTGTGTGCAGTTGCCAGTCATTACAATGGTGAAGGCAGAAACCGGAGGGGGTCTCAGTTAATAGCTTACCTTCGCAGCAAGTGGGAGTCTGCGGTCAGCTGTGTATAATGGATTGATTGAAAAGGTGGCGTTTGTCCGTCTTATACTCTGGCGCACTTGCTCAGTCTGGGCGTGTTACCTACTGGGTATATATATCCGAAGGAAACACGCGGGATCCGCGATCTACTGCGAAGGCGCTTATTGCTGGTCAGTCAACGCAGTAGCC
>JABHWT010000350.1 GCA_018657645.1 Halieaceae bacterium
CGCCTCTGCACGAGAAGTTATCATAACTACCTCGGCCTGCTCGTGTAGTGCCAATAAGCGCAGCAACTCTACGCCGGTGTAACCGGTGCCGCCCACTATGCCAATCCTTACCACGGATCTTCTCCTAATTCCTGTCCCGGTCGCCGACTCCGGTAGCGGTACCGGAGAGATCGAGTAGTGTAGTGCAAACTGTGGCAAGATAACTGGTAATATTGGTTATTTATTCGAGGAGCATCCGTTTGCAGGGCCTACTGAGCAAGTATCGCCAGTCATTGACCCACTATGAGTCTATTCCATCCTATGCAGTACTGGGTATTGTCGGAGGGCTGGCCTCGGGCCTTGGAATACTGGGTTTCGAGTGGGCCATTATAAGACTCGCCCAGTTGTGGGGAGTAGGATCTGCTGGAGAGAATTTCGAGGCACTACCGCCGTGGGCACTATTTGTGCTCCCGGCAGCCGGTGCCGCGCTACTGGGCCTGGGCTTTTCGCTGTTGAAAACCGAAGATCGCGAAGTTGGCATCGTTCATGTCATCAGCAGAATGCACTCCCACTACGGCATGCTGCCCTGGCGCAATGCACTGGTGCAATTTTTCGGTGGTGCCTTCGCCCTCGCAACCGGCCAATCAGGCGGACGGGAGGGCCCCGGCGTTCATCTGGGTGGGGCCATAAACAGCCTGCTGGGCCAGAAGCTGGGCCTGCCAAACAATAGCCTGCGGGTACTCATTGCCTGCGGCACCGCAGGCGGCATAGCGGCTGCCTTCCACACACCTTTAGCCGGTGTTATTTTTGCCATGGAGGTCATCGTGGCAGAGTACACCGCGTTCGGTTTTATCCCGGTGATGCTGGCCGCCGTATCGGCGACCGCCATAAGCCGCTCCCTTGGTGGAGGCGCGGTACTGTTCAGTATCCCCGCGGTTGAGCTTAACTCCATGTTGGAAATTCCCCTCATTATTACCCTGGGATTATGCTGTGGCGTGGGTGTGGCGGCCTTTATCAAAATAAGCAAGCTCGCTACCCATCTGGCCCACTGGCCAATCGTGGTCCGATTTACCCTGGCCGGCATGCTCACCGGCAGCCTGGCTCTGCTGGCACCTCAAGTTCTGGGGATTGGTTACGACACCCTGAACCTCGCCTTGCAGGGAAAACTGGCCCTTGGTGTTTTGTTCACGATCGCGGGCTGTAAAATTGTCGCCACCAGTTTTAGTCTGGGTGTCGGCATGCCCATTGGCGTAATCGGCCCCAATCTATTAATAGGGGCCTGTATTGGCGGCACGCTGGGAGCCACCTGGCAAGTTTTAATGCCCGGACTGGCTTCAGACCCCATTCTGTACGTTGTAGTGGGCATGGCCGCCGCCATGTCAGCGGTGCTGAATGCACCCCTGGCGGCTATTCTGGCAATTGTCGAACTAACCCACAATGTCAACATCGGCATGCCGGCATTGCTGGCCATTATCGCCGCCAACTTCACCAATGGTGAGTTGTTCCACCAGCGGTCGGCGCACCAGGCCGTTTTACTCCAGTTAAAGCGACTGGTGCCGGACGACCCGGTCAACCAACTCCTGCACCGCACCGATGTGACCGCTGGTTTGGAGGTCGATGTGGTTGATGTGCCGGTACTTCTGGATCAGGAAAGGGCTGATTCGCTTTCCAGCTCTGTGCCGGGGTGGTGCCTGATCGAGCGCAACGGCGACAGCCTGTACCTGGTCGCGGGCCAGGACCTGGCGGCATGGCTGGCCGACAATCCACCCGGCGAGGAACCCTCGGACCTCACCGAAGCAGGTATTCGACGCTGGACCGTGGCCCCGGTTCCGGCAACAGCCACTCTGCATCAGGCTCTGGATACCATGCGCGCCGAAACCACGGAGGCGGTCTGCGTTTACCAACGTGGCAGTGGCGGAACTCAGGTGTTACAGGGTATTGTAAGGCGTGAAACTGTCGAGAAATTCTCGCTCGCAAGCGTTGTCTAACAAGGGGTAACTATGCTCTGGCTGAAGGCCTTTCACCTTATCTTTGTTGTCTGTTGGTTTGCAGGACTTTTCTACCTGCCGCGAATTTTCGTGTACTACGCAGCCAGTGAGCACCCGCAAACTCGCGCCCAGCTCGCTATTATGTCGCGTCGTCTGTATCGCTTTGTCTCCCCTTTTATGTATATCGCTGTTATCTGTGGAATAGCGATGATCTACCAAAACCCGGACTATTTTTTGTACGCCCGGTGGCTATGGTTAAAGCTGGCCGGCGTTGCTTTCCTGGTGGTATACCATTTCCAGTGTGGCCGTTACGTCGCTGCCATCAACGATGAACGCGATGTACACGGCCACGTCTTCTATCGCTTCTTCAATGAAGTCCCGGTCCTGTTTCTGTTTCTTATAGTCATTCTTGCGGTGCTTAAACCGTTTTGAGGCGTGGGCTTCCCGCCAGGAGGCGTATAAAATACCCGGCAGGGCTAATAGCTGGTCCCGCGAAGAGGGAACAATCCACGTTTTTACAAGGGGTATTTTGCGCTTCGGATCATTATCCCCGATAATCCCCCACCCAATCTCAGGACGCCAGCTTCATGAGCACTTCAGAGCAGTTATTCAACAGCGCGCAGCAGCACATCCCCGGTGGGGTAAATTCCCCGGTGCGGGCCTTCAAGGCCGTGGGTGGCACACCCGTTTTTATCGAGCGCAGCGACGGCGCCTACCTGTACGACTGCCAGGGCAAGCGTTACATCGACTACGTGCTGTCCTGGGGGCCGATGATCATGGGCCACAATCACCCCCAGGTGCGAGAAGCTGTAATCAAACAAAGCGAAAAGGGCCTGAGTTTCGGAGCGCCCACAGAGCTGGAAACCCAGCTTGCCAGCCGCCTTTGCGAGATCATGCCCGGTATGGACCTGGTGCGAATGGTCAACTCCGGCACCGAGGCCACCATGAGCGCCATTCGCCTGGCCAGGGGCTATACCGGCCGCGATACCATTATTAAATTTGAAGGCTGCTACCACGGCCACTCGGATTCACTACTGATAAAAGCAGGCTCCGGTGCACTGACCCTCGGGGTGCCAAGTTCACCCGGCGTACCAGCGGCCCTGGCCGAGCACACCCTGACCCTGACCTACAATGATGCCGAGGGCGTGCGCCAGGCTTTCGCAGACTACGGTGACAAAATCGCCTGTGTCATTGTCGAACCGGTGGCGGGTAACATGAACTGTATCCCGCCGGCGGCGGGCTTCCTGGAGACCCTGCGCGAGAGCTGCTCCAGTAGTGGAGCGGTGCTGATTCTGGATGAAGTCATGACCGGTTTCCGCCTTGGCCTGGCCGGTGCACAGGGCCACTATGGCATCACCGCCGACCTGACAACCCTGGGCAAGGTAATAGGGGGTGGTATGCCCGTTGGAGCCTTTGGGGGCAAGCGAGAGATCATGGAGCATATTGCTCCGCTGGGTCCGGTCTACCAGGCCGGTACACTGTCGGGAAATCCCATCGCCATGGCGGCTGGGCTTGCAACCCTGGATATTGTTTCACAGCCTGGATTCTACGACCCCCTGTTCGCCAACACAGCGCAACTTTGTGCGGGCTTGTGCGATGCGGCCGAGGCGGCGGGTATTCCCTACACAACCAATCACGCAGGCACCCTGTTTGGCGGTTTCTTTACCGAGGAATCGAGCATAACCAACTACAGCCAGGTAATGGCCTGTGACAACGACAGATTTAATCGGTTTTTCCATCAGATGCTGGATCAGGGGGTCAACCTGGCTCCCGCCTCTTTTGAGACCGGCTTTATGTCCAGCGCCCACAGTGAATCTGACATCGAACAAACAATCGCCGCTGCCCGTTCGGCTTTTGCCAGTTTATAAGCGAGGATACTATGGCTTTTAACACCCAGCGCGGTCCCTTTCCCGAGTCCAGAATGCGGCGACTCAGGGCCAATGAATTTTCCCGGCGACTGGTACGGGAGAGCCTGTTAACGCCGGCTGATCTTATTTTCCCGGTCTTTGTTGTGGACGGTAAGGAACAACGACAATCCATACCTTCCATGCCCGGCATCGAGCGCCTGAGCATCGACCTACTGGTCAAACAGGCCCGCGAAATTTGCGACCTGGGGATCCCGGCCATTGCGCTTTTCCCGGTGGTGCCCGGCTCGGGCAAATCACTCACCGCAGACGAGGCCTGGAACCCGGATGGCCTGGTGCAACGCGCCGTTCGGACGCTCAAAGATGCCCTGCCCGAACTGGGGGTAATTACCGACGTCGCACTGGACCCCTACACCACCCACGGTCAGGATGGCATCATCGACGACGCCAATTATGTGGTCAACGACATAACGAGTGAGGTCCTGGTAAAGCAGGCACTTTCTCACGCCGAGGCGGGGGCCGATGTGGTCGCACCCTCAGACATGATGGATGGGCGAATTGGTGCCATTCGCGGCGAACTGGAGCGCAGTGGGTTTGTTAACACACTAATTATGGCGTATTCCGCCAAATACGCCTCTGCCTACTACGGCCCGTTCCGGGATGCACTGGGCTCTGCGGCCAATATCAAGGGCGGCAACAAGAACAGCTACCAGATAGATCCGGCCAACAGCAATGAGGCTCTGCACGAGTGCGCGCTGGACCTCGCGGAAGGCGCAGACATGATAATGGTCAAGCCAGGCATGCCCTACCTGGATATCGTGCGGAGGGTAAAAGATGAGCTCAAGGCACCGACCTTTGCCTACCAGGTCAGTGGCGAGTACGCGATGCACATGGCTGCCTTCGAGCAGGGCTGGCTACAAAGTGAAGCGGTGATGATGGAGTCGCTAGTGGCATTTAAACGCGCCGGCTGCGATGGCATTCTCACCTATTTTGCGATGGCCGCCGCCCGAGCTCTACAGTAATCACCCATGCGAGCCCGGGCCGCAATTCACCACCTGTGTGCAGTTCTGGCAGTGCTGGCAAGCGCAGCGGTCCAGGGAGAGTGCGAGTGTCTGTGGCAGGGCTCATTCAGCGATGTCCAGGCCGCCACCAACCTGGTGGTTAGTGGCGTAGTGAGCAAGGGCAAGGGCAACGCCATTGACCTGGCTGTAAAACGACTACTGCGCGGAGAGGAAGATCACCAGACTATACGAGTGTGGCTGAAAACCGGCGACCTGTGTCGTCCCGAGGCCGAGCACTTTCCTGTGGGCAGTCAGTGGCTAATGGCCCTGCACCGGATCAACGACGCCGTTGCCGGTGGTTTTAATCCACACACTCCAAATATCAGCTATGGCCGGGTGGGAGATTACAGTCTGTCCAGCTGTGGCGGCTATTGGCTGGCCCAGAATGAAGAGTGGGTCAGTGGTAACCTGGTGCAGGCGCCGCGCTGGGCGCGGGAGCCAGAGATGACACCTGTGCTAATCGATTTGGTGGCCGATTTCGTGGCCGGCAAAGTGGATGCCCAGACCCTGCTTGCGGCCAGCAAACAAGACCCCGCAGTGCGCGAACTAATGCTGGATACCCGCTCTTTCCTGCGAGAGCAGGAGTAACTAGTGCCGGTTCGGATGGCCGGCCCACAATAATGCCAGTTTTCCCCCGACACAGTGGCGGCTGCAAAGCTTAGCTATTTTGGAAACCATCGCCCGGCCTTCGGCTTCCCTCACTACAACCAGTTTTCACGGGCCCGCCTTGACGCGCGTCCATGCGCGGCAAGGCTTTCCGGCACATCCATGTGCCTCCAACCCCTGAAAACAGGCCTCCGATCGGCGAGCTCAAAGGTTTCCAAAATAGCTAAACTTCACAGCCTACGCATTGAGTCTAGCAGTTTCTGGGGGCCAACCTTATGAGCATCCACTTGCGGGGCGGACAGTAAAACTATCGGCGCCAGGCCTTGCGCCTCGGATTTCTCCCCTCCACCAGGTCCATTAATTCATCGAGCATCATTAGTGACAATCCCCAGATTCGTCGCCCTTCGTACATATAGCAGGGCATGGCAATGTCCAGCCCTCGTATCTTCCACACCATTTGCTCCCGGTTGTCGGTGTTAAATAAAAATTCCAGCGGCACCCAGACGACGTCCGCAACCTCATAGTTAGGGATAAAACTCACTTCCCGGTCCAGGCGAAACACAAACGGGCTGACGGTCATTCCGAAGGTCCCGCGGCGAGGTCTGGCGTTGAGCTCTGACAGGCGGCCAATACAGGGGTCACCAGAACCCAGCTGCAGGCCCACCTCCTCGGCTGTCTCTCGCAGGGCCACGGCAAAACCATTGGCATCCTCTGGATCCATTCTGCCACCGGGAAATGCCATTTGCCCGGACCAGGGGTCACCTTCGCGCTCGGCGCGTTTGATCATTAGAATGTGCAGTTCGCCATCGCGCACTTGCAGGATCAGGGCCACGGCAGAGCGCTTACTCAAACGCCGCAGCAGTTTCCTACCCGGGCGATGATCAGTAAGCTTGGCTTCCATTAATTGTAAGAGCGATACCGACAAGGTAATACCATTTGAAGTCAGACTGCAGGAATTAAGCCAGCAGTAACGATGAGAGACAAGACAAAGATGCCACATTTATTGAAAACAGGAACGTCTACTCCACTTCTTTCCCTGCGGGATGTCAGCCTCGTCTATCGCGCCCAGCCTGTTTTAAAAGACATTAACTGGTCGCTGAATCCCGGTCAACAATGGGCCTGCCTTGGCCCCAACGGTGCGGGCAAAACCAGTCTGGCCAATGTCATCAGCCGCCAGGCCCGCCGAGCCTCAGGGGAGATCCACCGTGCCGCTCAGCTGGGCGATAAGGGAGTGGCCTATGTTTGTTTCGAGCAGCAGAAGGCCTTGTGTGATCGAGATAAAAAGCTCGACGACTCAGAATTTCGGGCCGACGCACACGACCTGGGAACAACTATCAGCCACCTTATACTGGCGGGCCGGGAGCCCGACGGCCGGTTCGATGAATGGATAGACCGGCTGGGAATTCGTCATATCCTCGATCGTGGTTTACGCTTTGTCTCCACCGGGGAAATGCGTAAAACCCTTCTCATAAAAGCCATTCTCAGTGATCCCGGTCTGCTCATCCTCGACAGCCCGCTGGATGGACTGGACCGCGCCAGTCAGACGGAGTTGACCCGGATCATCGACGAGCTGCTTAGCGGTCCTATCCCGCTCCTGATACTGTGCCGGCAGATGGACGATGTACCACAGGGCGTCAGCCACCTGATGGTTCTGGACCACGGCACCGTCGTGGCCGCCGGTTTGCGCGGGGATATTTTGGCAGACCCGATGGTGCAGGCGCTGATGGAACCGCCTGTCGCTCCACTGGGACAGTTGCCGGTTGCAACCGAGCGCCCCTATGAACTGATCGCCGACACACCTCTGCTGGCACTACGCAAGGTATCGGTCAACTACGGTGATTTGCAGGTATTGCACGAGGTGAACTGGATATTCCAGCGCGGCCAGCACTGTGCGGTGTCGGGTCCCAATGGCTGTGGCAAAACGACCTTGCTCAGCCTGATCACGGGCGACAATCACAAGGCCTATGGGCAGGATATTACGCTGTTTGGTATTCCAAGGGGCAGCGGCGAAAGCGTTTGGGACATCAAGCAGAAGTATGGGCAACTGGACACCCTGTTACACCTCAATCATGTCCGCGGTATGCGCGTGTTGGAGGTCGTCGTATCCGGGTTCTTCGACACCATTGGACTGTACGATGAATGCGGTGTTGTTCAGCGCGATACCGCAGGCCAGTGGCTGGCCGCCCTGGGCCTTGCTCCGTATACAAAAGAGAGTTTTGATGCCCTGTCTTTTGGACTACAGCGCATGGTATTACTGGCCAGGGCCATGGTTAAATCCCCCATCATATTACTGCTGGATGAACCCACCCTGGGGCTGGATGGCCATCACCGCAAATTGATCCTCGCGGCCATCGACCACATTGCCGCCAACTCGGACACCCAGATAATCTTTGTCAGTCACTCGGCCGGGGAGACACCCCAGTGCATTAACCAACAATTGGTTTTTGAGCCGCGCGGAGACGGATTCAACCTGGTCTGTATTAACGGACGTAAGCCCTGATAGCCTTGCACTGGGCGCGGGTCCTGCAATAGAGCAAGCCTCGCTCGGCCGAGGCTCTCGCCATTTCCCGATCACCCTTGGCGCGATAGGTTTTTGCCAGATTCAGGTATATTTCCGCGCTGTCTGGATCAATGCGCAGAGCCCGCTCCAGCAATGCCAGGGCTCGGGGGTAATCTCCCTCGGTTGAGGCCTGCTCTGCCTTGTCCAGCAGTGGCCGAAACGCACTGGTCGCCGGGGGCGGAGGGGTTGGTGTTACTGGTTTATCGACATCCGTGTGGCCCGGCTCCCCGGGAACCGGCGCGGGGGATTCTGCCCGGTCCAGCCCGGCACAGCCGGCCATCAACAGCGCGCAGCACAAAACAGCAACCCTACTAATAGTGTGAGTCATGACCGCCGTTTATCTACCTCTAAAGAGTGACTGGAACCAATCCAGAATTCCGGCACCACGGGGCTTACAGCCCGTACTGTGGCGCGGTTCCGATCCCGTAATAAAGGGTAGCATGCGCGCATCGGGGCAGCCCTCACCCGTCAGCTTGCCACTTTTATTCTCGATCCAGTGGGTTTTCATTCCGTCGGGCATTCGGTAGCTAAGTGAGCGCTTACTCGCGTTTGCCATAAAGTGGGACCAGAGTTTGAGTGCACCACTGCTGCCAGTCAAGCCAGTACCACTGTTATCGTCGTGGCCAATCCAGGATACCGCAAGCAGATCACCACTAAAGCCGGCAAACCAGGAGTCTCGACCGTTGTTGGTCGTGCCTGTTTTCCCGGCCACCTGAAAATCCTTGTCCAGATATTGATACACGCCGCGTCCGGTACCCTCGCGCACCACCCCACGCAGCGAATAATGCAGTAAATGAACAGCCTTCAAGCTAACGGTGCGATCGTACTCCAACGGATAGCGCTTTAGTGGCACATCGCGTGCGTCGACAATATCGCGAATACTGCGCAGTGGCATCTGAAAACCACCGGCAGCAATGGTCTGATACATTGCCGCCATGTCCAGAGGTGAATACTCGCCTGCTCCAAGGGTCAGCGAAGGTACCTGCGGTATATGACCTGCAATGCCCAAGCGGTGCAGTATATCGACGACCCGCTCAAGCCCCAGTTCCATACCCAACCGCGCTGTGGCCAGGTTATAGGATTTGGACAGCGCCTGGTGTAATGGCACCATGCCATGCGACTGGCGATCAAAATTTCGCGGCTGCCATCGCTGCCCATCTGGCCCGGCGACGGTAACTGAGCTGTCCTCCAGTAATGTAGCCAGGGTGTAGCGTCGAGGCTGCTCCAGTGCCGCCAGATAAACCGCGGGTTTCAGCAAAGAGCCCGCGGGTCGGCGCGCATTCAGGGCCCGATTAAAACCGGCATAGCGTACCCGCCGTCCACCCACCATAGCGGCCACTTCCCCGGTATCGAAGCGGGTGACTACGGTGGCGGTTTGAAGTTCTGTGCCACTGTCTAACTGATCCATGACCGCAGCGGTACTGCGCTCCAGTTGATTTTGCACTAGCGGGTCCAGAGCAGTAAATATTCGAAGACCCAGTCTGCCAAGGTCCTCCTCACGGTACTCCCGCCGAAGCTGGCGGCGCACCAGGTCGAGATACCCCGGATAGGAATTTCTAAGGCGCCGCTGCTGGCTCAACCCCAGGGGCATTGCCTTTGCCACGGTGGCATGTTCGGCTGAAATAATGTCCTGGTCGACCATGACATCCAGCACCACAGCGCGCCGCTTGCCAGCGCGCTGTGGATTGCGTAGCGGGTTATACAACGATGGTCCTTTAATCATACCCACTAATAGGGCCTGTTGATGCAGCCCGAGTTTGTCCAGAGGCTTATCGAAATAATGGCGTGCTGCAAGGGCGAAACCGTGGATACCCCGCGGGCCCTCCTGCCCCAGATAAACCTCGTTAATGTAGCTCTCGAGAATCTGCTCCTTACTAAAATGAAGCTCCAGCATGATTGCCATCAGGACTTCTTTCACTTTGCGAACCAGCGTACGCTCGGGTGTCAGGTAATAATTTTTCACCAGTTGTTGGGTAATTGTGCTGCCACCGGCGACCACCCTTCCGGACTGAAAGTTGCTCAGTGCGGCGCGCATAATGCCGGTAAAGGAGAAACCCCGGTGGCGATAGAATTTCCTGTCCTCCACCGCCAACAGCGCCCTACTCAAATTCTCCGGCACGTCCTGCAACCTGACCAACACGCGGTCACCCCCGTGTTTGGGATAGATACCGCCTACCGTCACCGGGTCTAATCGCGTCAGTCCCAAATCGCGGCCCGCGCCGGTAAGAGACACTACCCGGCCTCCCTTAATTGACAGACTTATCGAGCGAGCCGATTCCCGCTCATCGGCAAAGGTAAAGCCGCGGGCGAAAATATCAAAACGACCGCCGCGCTGGCGAACCTCGCCAGCCCTGCCCGGCCGGGCAACGTTTCGGTAGCCCAACAAATCCAGTTCATAGGCCAGGTCGGCGGCGGAAATATCTGCCCCCACAAACAGTTCCAGCGGCCTGGCATACACGGTGGCAGGCAGCTCATACATCTTGGCGGTAAACGTCGTTGTGATTTTTGCATCCAGATAAATCGCGGCCAGGGCCGCGACCATCAAACCGGAAAGTGCTAACTTGGGAAGTAGGTGGTTTGTTTTGGTCATCGGGAGCGAGTGTACCTCAGACTACATCCATAAAAAGCCACATCGATGAAATTGCTGGAAGAGAATTTGCTGAATGTGGTCATTTTTATTTTCATTTCCTGCGAGTATCTGGATAATACTCGGCTGGCTAAATAGAGATTATGGGCGCTATGAAAAAATATAAGGTTTACGGCATCGGTGCAGCGCTGGTTGACACTGAGATCAGGGTAGAGGATCACGAACTGACGGCTATGAATGTCGAGAAAGGCATGATGACCCTGGTGGATGAAGACCGCCAGATAGAATTGATGAATTACC
>JABHWT010000405.1 GCA_018657645.1 Halieaceae bacterium
ATTGCTAACACAGGAGCGTTCACCACCCAGGCTGCTGACGGATGTAGATGGAGAGCCTCTCGATTTGCATGATCGAATGGGAACTTTACCACTGGTAAAAAGAGGGAATTGACGTCATTCTGCCATGGTATCTGATTGATATCGGAGTTCGGGTCTGCATAGTCTTCGTTCCAGCTCGCTCCACTGGACATCTGCAGCAATTAGTAGCCCCAGGGTAAGGATTGCCACTGTCCCTGGTAATTTATTGATCATGCTCCACGCCCGCCTGAATTTTCCCCCAGTGTCGCCGATGGTACACTAGGGATATGGAGAAAACCCTTTTGTTCCTCGATGCGAACAGCGGCCTCAGTCTGCAGGCCCAGATTCGTCAAAAACTGGTTGAGGCCATTACGCTGGGCACTTTTCCACCGGAACGGCGTCTGCCCTCATCCAGGAAACTGGCTCAGCAATTGGGTGTTGCCAGAAATACGGTGGTGCTGGTCTACGAGCAATTGGTCGAAGAGGGTTACCTGGTCAGCCGCGAACGCAGCGGAATTTACATCAGCGAAGCGGCCCTGAAAGGCCGCATCGACACTAAGGCCGGCGCGCAGTCTAACCGCGCCAGCTTGAGCCATTGGCGCCAGCGCTTCAAAGCCTCACCGGCGGGCCGGGAGCCCTATCTATTTCCACCCAACTGGTCACTGCATCCCTATCCATTTCTGGAGGGAAAGTTTGACGCCTCTTTATTTCCGGTGAAAGAGTGGCGCGAGGCATCGAGGTTGGCGTTGGGCGTACGGGATATCAACGCCTGGTCGGAGGAAACCGGGGATGCCGACGACCCGATGCTGGTCGAGGAAATTCGTACCAAGATACTTCCTCGCAGAGGAATACAGGCTCTGCCTGAAGAAATTCTGGTAACGGTGGGCTCCCGTCAGGCCATGCACCTGGCGGTACAGCTACTGGTTGATTCCACGATTACGGTGGCAGTTGAGGATCCGGGAACGCCCGTCATGCGACAGATGCTTGCGCAACGCGGCGCATCCATGATTTACCAGCCCGTGGACGAGGAAGGCATTGTTGTTGATTCTGCCCTGGACGACGCACAACTGCTCTATGTTACCCCAAGTCACCAGATACCCACGTCGGTGACCATGTCTCTGGCGCGGCGCCAGTCATTGCTTGCCAAAGCCGGTGAGCGAGACCAGCTTATTATCGAGGACGACACAGAATTTGAGAATAACTATATAGGGCAGCCCCACCCTGCGTTGCGGAGCATGGATCAGGAAGGTAGGGTGATTTATTTTTCCTGCCTGTCCAAAGTGCTCGACACCGGTCTATGCGTGGGCTTTATAGTCGCCGCCCCCGAGTTTATTGCCGAGGCCAGGAAACTTCGCCGACTGGCGGTTAACCACCCCCCGCCCAATAACCAGCGCGCGGCCGCCTATTTCCTGTCTCTGGGTAACTACGATAGTTTTCTCATGCATATGCACCAGCGGTTTGGGGAGCGCTGGAAGGCTCTGCAGGAGGCACTAAGCCTCTATTTGCTGCATTTTGTTGAGTCCACCTCAAGCCAGGGGGGTACATCTGTGTGGATTCAGGGACCTCCAGAAATCGAAATGTCAGAGCTGGTGAACGAGGCGGCACGACGCGGCATACTGATTGAACCTGTCTCTCATTACTATGCGAACCCACCGCAAAACGTCAGCTATTTTCGCATGAGTATCACCAGCATCGGTGTGGGCAAGATCCGGGAGGGGGTTGAACGCTTGTC
Source organism: Halieaceae bacterium (assembly GCA_018657645.1). Lineage (GTDB taxonomy): Bacteria > Pseudomonadota > Gammaproteobacteria > Pseudomonadales > Halieaceae > JBALVT01. Next base: position 1,751 of record JABHWT010000405.1, read on the forward strand.
GGATCTGATACACGAATTAACCTCTGATCGATTTGAGACACTCGAACATGCCAGGGGTCGGTGCCTGTCCGCAGCGGAAATTACAGACCTGTTTTCCGGCGCAACCGTTTTCTGGAAAACCATTAACGGCGACCCTGCCACCATCGATTACATGAAGGATGGGCGCGCTGAAGGGCGCATCGGCTATGCCAACGAAGACCGCGGCGAGGGCCAATGGTGGGTAAAGGGAGACCTCTGGTACCGGCAATGGGAGCGCTGGTATTTCGGGGAACCGCTGGGCTTTCATGTTGTGGTTGACGGGTCGACATTGAAACTGTTCGAAGAAGACGGGCAGCTCTCAGATATTGGTGTGTTGCACATACCCGATGATGAAAGCGAAACAATCGCGCGCGACTAACTGGCCTAATGCGTAAAGTAAAACTGGCGCTACCCGCTTATCGGCTTTAATACTAACTTAACCGCTCAAATAACACTTCCCACGCCGTAGAGGGACTATGGCGAACGGATGGTATTGGAGTAGTTGATGAGTCATTTTAGTATTGCCGCCCTGCAGTTGGAGTTGTCCAACCAGGACAATCTGTATCTGATTCAACGCGAAATTGAAGCGATTGCAGCGCGCTTCCCCTGGTTGGATATGGTGGTTGTCGGCGAACTTGCAACTTTTGGTACCAGCCCTGCTCGTGCGCAGCCCATGGGAGGTGAAGCCGAGCAGATGTATTGTGAGTTGGCCCAGAAGCTTGGCATCTGGTTGCTGCCGGGCTCCCTGCTACTGCAGGTCGGAGCCGACACCCACAATACCGCACTGGTGATTAACCCGCAGGGAGAAGTCGTCCTGCGCTACCACAAAATGTTCCCCTTTATGCCCTATGAAAAGGGGACTAAGCCCGGTGTTGAGTTCCCCGTATTCGACGTGCCGGATGTAGGCCGTATGGCGGTATGTATCTGTTACGACCAGTGGGTTCCGGAGTTGATTCGGTCCCTCGTCTGCCAGGGTGCAGAGTTAATCTTCTGCCCAACGCTAACCAATACCATCGACAGAGATGTCGAATTGTCGATTGCGCGCGCCAATGCAGCCATACACCAGTGCTATTTTTTAAGTATCAATGTCGCCGGGAAGCTGGGCCTGGGCAGATCAGTGGTAATCGGACCGGAGGGTGATGTGATCCACCAGGCCGGAAGCGGTCACGAAGTTATTACCATAGATGCAGACCTGGGGCGGGTACGACGCGTACGCGAGCGAGGCACGCAGGGTCTGGTTCAGTCTCTGAAGAGCTTCAGAGACGCTCCGGCTGTATTTCCGGCCTATACCGAAAACGCCAATGCCTACTCGGCATTGTCAGATCTGGGTGAACTAAAAATGCCTGAACGTGGCACTTAGTAAACACATCGATAGGGTGCGCTGGAGATACTGGCCTAATCGCGGAATGAAAACTGGACCTATGGGCAATGGATTTTTTTAAGGTAGTTTTATCGTCAATCACAACAATAGTGACGTTTTAAATAATTGAGAGGGATTATGAGCATGCAAAAAAGAATGGGATTTAAAAGAAAGATTTTGGTTGGGGCAGTAGCGACTTCCAGCCTCATCCTGGCACAAGCACCCGGGGCGCTGGCGCAGGGAGCATCGGCTTTGGAAGAAGTGGTGGTAACCGCGAATGCGCGGGAGCAAAATGTCACCGATATTCCCTACAATATTTCAGCTATTCAGGGAGAGGACATCGCGGCGCGCCAGATATTCACCGAAACCGAGCTATTGCGCAGCGTGCCGGGCGTCTACGCCGTGGACAAGGGGCAGCGCAACGCGGGAATCATGAATATGATTACCATACGCGGCTTGCAAACCAATACCCTCAGCAACGGTGACATGGCCTACAACTCTGCGCCAACCGTATCCACCTATGTTAACAACACCCCCATGTTTGCCAATTTCCTGCTAAAAGACATTAATCGCGTAGAAGTACTGCGCGGGCCGCAGGGCACACTGTACGGCTCGGGCAGCCTCGGGGGCACCGTGCGCTACCTGATGAACCGCCCCAGTACTGAAGGCTTCGAAGCTGAGGTAGACGCGCGTTACAGCCAGACCGAAGGGTCTGACGGCGACAACGTCGGCGTTGATGCAATGATCAACATTCCAATGGGCGACAAATTTGCCATCCGCTTCAGCGGCTCGATAGTAGATAACGATGGCTATACGGACTACGAGCGCCTCTATGTACTGAATCCCGATGGTTCTCCGGCAGCCGACCCCTGCTTCGATGGCGATTGCAGTAGTACCGGCGTGGATGACCGCTCCATGGGCGGACCGATATACCGCAGCGAGGAAGACGCGGATACTGTCGAAGTTGACTATGCGCGAATTGCCCTGTTGTGGGAGCCCACGGACAACCTTAGTTTCAACCTCAATTACCAGAATCAGAGTGATGAGATAGGTGCTCGTTCCGGCTCAACCCCGGCACTGGCCGATGATGGAACCTCCTTTGGGGATCTGGTTTCCGGCCGGCCGCAAGTAGAGCCGTCCGAGCGCGACGTAGAACTAGTCGCCCTGGATATTGAATGGGACCTGGGTTTTGCGACGCTTACCTCCAACACTTCCAGCTACGAAACAGACGGAGAAGGCATTAGTGATAACACGGGCTTTTACGCCAAAGTAGGCTGGGGTGGTGCGTATATGGTGCAACCTCGACCAATGAACGTGGCCACCCGGGGATATAGCGACGAGGGCTTTACTCAGGAGTTCCGCCTGGTTTCCAACGGCGGAAACTTTATTGACTGGACGGCGGGAATCTTCTACGCGGATCAGGAGTATGAGGCCTATCAGGACAGCACACTTCCGGGCTGGCTGGACTGGGCCGACGACACCATGATCGACTCAAACCCGG
>JABHWT010000198.1 GCA_018657645.1 Halieaceae bacterium
AACAGGCTCGGCCGCGTAATACAAATCAACAATATCAACAGGCCGGCCAAACTCAGCCCCTATCAGCTCAATCAACTCCAGCTTCAGACCGCTCGATATTGGGGCGTCAGACAGCAGCGCCAAATCAATGTCACTTTCAGGCGTTGTATGTCCCGTCGCCTGTGAACCAAACAAGATAGCCATGTCGATTCCTGGATATCGGGACAGTAAACGGGTCAATTGTTTTTCAAATGTGCTCATTCGGGCATTGTAACCTGACTGCAGAGGCGACTCAATTGGGCCAGTAGATACCTAAAAAAACGGGGATGTAGCACGGTTTTTTAGGTTAGGCCGGCTTGCTCGATGCCGGGCGCTCAATGGCGGTAAGCCTTTTTACTGAAACATACTTGCCAGAAAGTTCTCTACCACTGGCGCCACGTTAATACCGACCATCCACTCTGGGCCAAAAGCGTCGCTCTGGTCGACGAAGTAATTGATCTCGGCACTTAACTTCCACGGACGCCCGCCCATGATCACAGTCTTCCCAACTGACAAGTTAATCGGCAGCGTCCACTGGCTGTTTTCGTGGTCATAGCTGATGATAGGTGCAGAGCCCACATTCCAGCCCCCGCCCGGCAGGTAGGTGGCAAACACCTGCATGGTGGTCAGGCTGATATCGGCATCACCGGAACCTCCAATGTCAGTTTGATAGCTGGTCAAGGCACCCAGGACATACTTCTTCGTCAGCTTGCCGATAAGAAACTCGGGGCCCAGGTTCCAACGATCAGGCCCCAACTCGTTTTTAGTTGCGGTAGGCAATGTTGAAACAATACCAACGGCCCACAGAAGGCCACTGTCGGTGGTGCGGCCGTATGCCAGGTCAAAGGCGATGTCGCCCATACCACTGACCGAATCGAAGTCGGCTTCGCGGCCATCGTATACGGGCTGGTCCATCATCAGGGGTATGCCAGGCCGGAAGAAGACAGTGGCGCCATTGTCCAGGGTAAACGGAAAGGAGGGCTGGAACAAAAAGGTGGTACCGCTCTGGTTGTCGGCGTCGGGTAGATCGCCCTTGAACCCGCGGTGTTGCATTTTCAGAGTAAGGCTCGCCAGGGGCGTATTGGGATTGGCCAGTGACTTGGCAATCTCGTCTGCGGAGGGTTCCCCTGTTTGTGCAACGGAGAACGTAGGCGGTAGAAGGAGTAAAATGAGCTTTAACAAAAACACCAGGTATCTCGACATATAATCCTCGCAATTCAAAAGAGCACCTCCTTCAGGGAGCCAACATCCGACAGTGATGCTGCAGGGGAAGCTGTCGTCGGCATTGCCGTTTGATAATATCCACCATACCTCAGGCCTCGCGCCTGGCTTCTCCAGAAGGTGCAGCCGTGCAGGAGGACTGTCTGGGCTTAAATTTTATTACTCGCCCCAGTTTTCTATTGGCACTTTTTATATATGGGAAAACGAACAAGTACAAACCGGTTGCCCAAAGAACAAGTAAACAAACCGCGGAAGGCAGCATCAGCCACAAATTAGCCTTTTCCTGGAAGTAGGTACCGTCGTGCAAACTTTCAAAGAAATCAGAGCGCCGGTAAGCCACTTGTAATAGCTCGCCAGTATTAAAATCCAGCTGAATCTCCCAACTGTTCTTTGCCCGTACTTTAACAATGCCTTTATCGGGCCTGACATCCAGTCGCGCAATGTCATGCCAGGTAACGATGCCGGCCTCCGGCACTGTACCTGCCTGCTCCAATATGTGATCAAAAGTAATTTCAGGTATATCGCTTACACCGATTTGAGTCGGTTGTATTGTAAGCTGTCGGGAAAGCCTGGAGGCATTGGACTGGGCCCGTTTGCAGGAAACCAGATTCTAGGGCACCTCTGAACAATGATAATAGCGACAATTTCTATAACACACTATGCCCGTCGATGGGTGACGGCTTGGATGCTGCTTTGCCTGGTTGGCTGTACGGTAATTGGGCCAGATTATGTCGCACCCCCATCGGTAGCCCTGCCACAGGAGTGGAACGCGGAGCAGGCGACTGCCCAGGCCAGCGCCAGCACCGAGTGGTGGCAGCTGTTTGAAGACCCGACGCTTAACACACTCATCGAGTTGGGGGCCAGCCAGAACCTGTCGCTTGAAGCTGCCGGATTGCGTATCGTACAGGCCAGGGCAGCCCTGGGTATAAGCGATGCGCTGCTGTTTCCACAGCAGCAGCAAGTGCGGGGTAATCTGACCAAAGCCTACCAGAATGAGCAGTCCTTCAATGCAGCGGGAGTGGGCCTGGACGTCGGCTGGGAGATGGACATCTGGGGGAAATACGCCCGTGGCATAGAATTGTCTGAGGCGAACCTCTATGCGTCCATTGCGTCGTACCGGGAGGTCCTGGTGACGATAACGGCGGAAATAGCCCGCAACTACATAAACTATCGGACCGCCCAGGAACGACTCTCGCTCGGTTTGCAGAATATCGCCATCCAGGAGCGGGTGGTGGAGATGACCCAGGTTCAATACGACTCTGGCAATGTCTCCGAATTGGACGTCCAGCAGGCGCGGACCCAGCTTTATGCCACCCAGGCAGCGCAACCCTCTCTGGAGATTGCCCGTTTGCAGGCGGGAAATGCACTGGCCGTACTCCTGGGCACCTTACCTCGGCAAGTAGAGGAACTGCTCAAGGCTGAAGAGCACCCCAAGCCCCCGGACTTTGACGACCGCATGGCGCAGGCATCAACCAAGAGTGCCGAAGATGACACCTTTATCAACGATTACAAGCTGCGCTCTGTTATCCCTGCTCCACCGGCACTGGAGCACGCCATCGATCCCAATCTGGTAAGGCGTAGACCAGATCTACAGGTAGCAGAGCTTCAGGCACAGGCTCAGAGCGCTCGCATCGGCCTGAGCCAGGCAGAGCTCTACCCACAGTTCTTCTTATTTGGTTCAATTGGCCTGTCGGACACGGTCCCCAGTGGCGACAGTTTCTCTGTCTCTAATGCGGTAACCGCGAACATCGGGCCGGGGTTCAGCTGGAATATTTTTCAGTACGACCGAGTCAAGAATCAGGTGCGGATTGAAGATGCGCGCTTTCAGGAAAGCCTCACTAATTACAACCAGAAGGTACTGGCCGCAGTCCGGGAGGTTAGCGATGCGCTGGTCGCATATGAGTACTCCAGACAGCAGGCCGAGTTTAATTTCAGTGCGGTCCAGGCTGCGATTCGCGCGTTCAGTATTTCGGCCACCCAGTATGACAACGGCCTGGTGACCTACCAGCGCTTACTGAGTACCGTGGAAAAAATGACACTGCGGGAGGACTCCTACGCACTAACCCGAGGTAAGATCGCCAACAATCTGGTGGCGCTTTACAAAGCTCTAGGGGGAGGCTGGGAGGCTCACAGCGAACATCCCCTGGTCAGGCCAGAGGTTATTAAACAGATGAAAGCGCGTACCGACTGGGGAGACTACCTGGCACCAGAGACACTTCGCGGCGATGACAGGGGTCTCCAGGATGCCCCATGAATTGGCCATTGGAGATGTATACCTGTCCCCGCTACTACCGGTTCTGGCGGCATCGCTTCTGGGTGCGTGGATTTGTGTAACAATATTGAACAAACTGCGCCTGTCGCGCTACATCGTATTTCCGTCTGCCACCTTTCTCGCACTAATGGTGCTTTTTATGCTACTGGCCGACGCATACTGGATCAGAATATAGGGGCTTGGATCGCTTGAGATTATTACGAAAACTTATCCTCACCACACTCAATCTTACTCTGATTGCAGGTGTCGCCTATTACGCCTACCAGGCCCTTGAGGAGTACATCCATAACCCCTGGACCCGCGACGGCCAGGTTCGAGGACACGTCATTCAGGTATCGCCCAGGGTATCGGGAATGGTGACTGCAATCCGGGTAGTGGATAACCAGTTTGTACACGAGGGTGACCTGCTGTTTGAAATTGACTCCGAGCCTTTTGAAATTGCTATCGCTCAGGCCGAGGCCAACCTGCAACGGGCAATCATTGGAGCCAAAGGCGCCAGGGTCGAGTACGATCGCCTTCTGGAGATATTTGATAAAGACGCTGGCGCTGTTTCACAAAAAGACCTGACCAGGCGAGAAACCAATTACAACCAGTCCCTGAGTCAGATCGATAGCGCCAGGGAACAACTGCGCGGCGCAAAGCTCAATCTTACCTACACCAAAATACACGCTGCCGTGGAGGGCTATATCTCCAATATCGACTTCCAAATCGGCACCCAGGCAGTGGCCAACAAGCCCATTGTGGCGCTGGTAGATAGCAACAGTTTCTGGGTCTTCGGTTATTTTCGCGAAAGCGAGATTGGCAATTTCAAAATTGGCGATAAGGCACGGGTAACTCTCATGGCCTACCCCAACACGCCCCTGTCAGGCAGCGTGGAGTCTCTGGGCTGGGGAATTGCGCCCTCGGATGGCACGACAGGTTATAATTTGTTGCCCAGTATCAAACCGGTGTTCCAATGGATACGATTAGCCCAGAGAATACCGGTGCGGATAAAGCTGGACCCACTTCCACCAGGCGTCGAATTGCGCTTTGGCCTGACCGCCTCGGTGATGATCGTCGACCCAAACAGACAGTGAGAGAGAGACGACCTTTGTGAATCGATTAAACGTGCACAATAATTTCATCTGGTTGACAATATCCCTGATCGTTTTGCTGATGGCATCGGCCATGGTGGGGATTCTACCACCAGGCTTTGCACACTTATTTTTGCAGGCCGTGACCACGGTGACACTCATCGTCAGCTACCTGAGCCTGAGTTTTGGCAGCCAATGGCGTCGTTTTGTCGGTTCCATCGTGGTGTTGATGCTGGTCTCAAGCACCTGCCGGGAGCTGCTGGGATGGGGGGCGGCGAGTATCGCCGAGCTGCTCCTGATGCTGACATTCTTCACTGCAGCAGCCTACTCCGCCTCGCGCCAGGTTTTACTCTCCGGCAAGGTTGAACCCAATACGGTCGTTGGGTCCATCGCAATATATTTACTTCTGGGTCTCATCTGGGCATTACTCTATCTGCTGGTACTGGAATTTTCGTCCGGTGCGTTTAACGGACTGCCAGCCAGAGACTGGGTGGAAAATTTCTCCCAGGCGACATACTTCAGCTATGTGACTCTCACTACCCTGGGATACGGTGATATCAGCCCCGCTGAACCGTTGAGCCGGGTATTGGTCTATCTCGAGGCCATCACTGGCGTATTTTATATGGCGATTGTTGTCGCCAGTCTTATCGGCGCGAGAGCAACACGACTGAAAGATTAAACCCACATAACCCTACTCAACAAGGTGAATCATCATGGCACTGAACACAACCGAAGACGGCGTCAAAGGTACCGATTCCAGTACAGGTTTTGACCGCTTGTTTGTCCGCAGTATGCTGGAATCTGCCCTGCGTATTGGCCTGGTGTTCCTACTGCTGGTAATGACCTACGATATTATCAGCCCCTTCGTGGTCCCCCTGATGTGGGGTGGCATCATCGCCATTGCCGCATTCCCATTGGTGAAGTGGCTGGAACCACGTCTGGGAGGGCGCCGGGGGATGGCTTCCACGCTGGTATCGCTGGCCTTTATCCTATTACTGGTGGTCCCCAGTTTTATGCTGACCGAATCCCTCTTAGGCTCAATAAAGAATCTGGCAGCGACGCTTGAAGCCGGCGAATTACGCATCTCTGCCCCACCCGCGAAGGTCGCAGACATTCCCGTGATTGGAGAGAAAGTCTATGCAGGCTGGGCACTGGCCAACGAAAATCTGGAGGCTGCTATCACGCAGGTCAAACCCCAACTCAAAGAGCTGACGGGCAAGATGGTTCGCGCTGTTGGCAGCGGGCTATTGGGCGTTTTGATGTTCGTCATATCCCTGATCATCGCTGGCGCTCTGATGGCCTATGCGGAGTCCACAGGTACAGCGGCCCAGCGTTTTTTTGTCAGATTGGGCGGCGAGAAACCCGGTGGGGAGTGGGCGAGTTTGTGTGTCGCGACTGTGCGCAGCGTATTACAAGGTGTGGTCGGTGTGGCAGTAATTCAGGCAGCACTGGCGGCAATCGGTCTGGTCGTCATGGGTATCCCGGCCGCCGCGGTGTGGTGCGCAATCATCCTGTTTTTCGCCATCGCCCAGCTACCCGCCATACTCATAATTGGTCCGATAGTGGCCTGGGCGTTTACCGCATATGAAGGCACCCCGGCAACTGTTTTTGCTGTCTGGATGATTCTCGCGGCGCTAAGCGACAACGTACTGAAGCCTATGCTGATGGGGCGCGGCCTGGATATTCCCATGCCTATAATCCTGCTCGGCGCCATTGGCGGTATGATGGCATCCGGCATTATCGGCCTGTTTGCCGGCGCCGTAATACTCTCCATCTGGTATAAGTTATTCAGCGCCTGGCTGGAGCAGGGTTCTGCATAAAATAGTCTCCAGTGTACCTCTGGCCGGTAACATTGCCGCCCCCGTCAGTGGATTTCTTTCAATCATGATCTTTACTGCGAACCAGGGCTAACTACCCGGTTTGGCAAATGTGCGGGCAATGCGATTCTGGGCTTTGGTGGCATTGTCGATTAATCCGGGCAACACGCCATTGAGGCGCGCAAAAATTGCCTCGGGGAAACCAAAATAGGCTTCTTTTTTGCCCGCCTCTATTGCCTCAAATATTTTCCCGGCGATCAATTCGGGTTCATCGACATTGGCCTTGGTCACTTTATTCATCTCTACAATGGGGCCGGTATTAATCGGTGTTTTCACTGCTCTGGGTGAAACATAGGTAACCTCAACAGGTGCGTCTGCCAACTCACGCCGCAGTGCCTGCGAAAACCCACGCAAGCCAAATTTGCTTGCAGAATAGGCCGTAAAATAAGGAAAACCAATAGACCCAAACATCGAACCGACATTCACTATCTGACCTTTTCCCTGGGCCAGCAGTTCTGGCAGCACAACCCTGGAAAGTAACATCGGCGCAATCAGGTTGACCTGCATTAGCAGCTGCACCCGATCGAGACTCTCATCTTCATAGGTACAAAAACTCATAAGACCAGCAAGATTGATAAGGACATCCACGCCTCCCATGGCATCTATGGAATTTTTAATCGCCTCACTGCAACCGGCCTGGCTGGATAAATTACCCGGGATAGCGTGGCTACCCTTTAACCGCGAGGCCAGGTCTTCCAATGCATCTGCGTTGGCATCCACCAGTGCCACCTGCGC
>JABHWT010000407.1 GCA_018657645.1 Halieaceae bacterium
GAAGATGGCAGTAATATCGTCGCACCGAGGCAGCAAGGTGGCCAGGATCTGAAGGACGAGACCCTGGTGTTTGCACCGGAGTGGAGTGCCAGCCTTTACGCGCAGTATGTGGTTCCCGTGGGCAATACCATGGAACTGGTCAGTGGGCTGGATATCAACTATAGCGATGAGTACTTCTCGGCTTTGGACCTTGACCCAAGCACCCCGCACGACGATGCGACCATCATCAATGCCCGCATCGCGCTGGCCAGCACTGACGACGGCTGGACGGTGGCCCTGATAGGCAAGAACCTGACGGATGAAAAGACTTACATCTGGAAAAACGATCTACCGGTAACTAATTCCAACAGTTACTACGGCGTGCCGGAGCGACCTCGCTCTATAGCCGTGCAGGCAAGGTACAGGTTCTGATGATGCTCCACAGTCATCAGAGTGCAGATAAGACCCGCGGCTTTTCAAAGCGCCTGGTTCTACTCGTAATGCTGTGTCTGCCTGCAGGCCTGATCGCACAGGAAAACAGCCATGCGATGGCCGTTCGCAATCAGGTTGCCCAGCGAGAAAGCCCCGTCACCACGCTGCGCCATTGGAAGATATCAAAGGGAAGCTTTGATCGGTTTCTGAAGGTTAGCCAGGCCGGCATCTGGCCGTACTTCGAGAAGATCGGAGCCCGGGTCGTCGGCATGTGGGTGGTGTTGGATGTGGTCCCGACTGAAAAGGCCGGTGATATGGGCAGCGCATACAAAGTGTTGACATTAAATGACAAGGACTACGATGAAGTCTACCTGCTTACACGATACGCGAGCCTGGATCACTGGCAGGCAACGCGAAACCCCACACTAATGGGAGGGAACGGCCCTGATTTTGATAGCTTGGTAGAGGCGCTGAAAATTCGGGGAGAGTTGACTATTGATAGTGACGTGACCTTTCTTCAAGGGTTTCATGGCCCCAATTCACCGTATTTTTTGCCGGGCTCCGGTGAAACATTCCAACTGATCAATCCGGAGGGTATTGCCAAGTAAACTCCTCGAGATTGATAGAATTGGCAGATGAATACACAGAGTATAAGACGGACAAACGCCACCTTTTCAATCAATCCATTACACACAGCTGGTCTCAGACTCCCACTTGCTGCGGGGGTAAGCTATTAACTAGATGAGGGGCCTTGGCAATACGCTTCACTGAGTGCCACTACGGCTGGCAGGCATGGATCGAACCTTTATGGAAATTTCAAGAATTTGTCCTGCAGACTTAATCAATGATGTGGTGTTGAAAGGGGGCCATACCCCGGGGCATACACTCGACATCAACCCGTCTTACTCGGCGTACTCGACACCGGTGATGTGGTGTATGGCTTTGGGGAGTCGGGTTGGTGACGGGTACGTCGGGTGTGGCGGGTTGGATGGTGGTTTGTGGGGGTGAACTAGCAACTCGCCATCAGGTACTCCGAACAGACAATGCTCGGATTACCCAACCCTCCGACTGACAATGGCCAACCATGGCTGCTCGGAGCGGGGTAAACCGACGGGTCGATAGTAATGTTCGAGGACCTCGAAGCCGCCGGCCTTCAGATTAGCCAGGGATTGCTCAAACTCCATAAAATGACCGTAGCGCTGACCAGACCAGCCCTCGCTATTGCCGCGTGGGTTCGATGAGAACAAAACCCCCTTCGGGCGCAGCGTACTGTGCAGCTCCCTCAGAACCCGTGGTAGTTCCTGCCCTGGAATGTGGAATAGCGAGGCATTGGCGAAGACACCATCGAATGCCTCATCGGGCAAATTCAGCGACAGGAACTGCTGATGCAGAACCGGACAGTCACTATGCGTCTGCGCCATGTCGCAAAAGGCCTCACTGCCGTCCAACCCGACCGGCCGATGACCCAGAGATCGAAAATAGCCTAGGTCGCGACCCGGGCCGCAGCCAAAATCGAGGATATCGAGCGCGCGCCCTTCAGGAAATTGACTGAGAAATTTATCGTAATTTTGAGTGACATCGTGATCTTTCGTCCCCCGCCAGAAAGACGAGGCACTGTTCTCATAATGTCCCAGGGTGACGGCTTCGATCTCGGATAATTGCGACTTGGGAATCTTTTCTGCCATCGAGGGCTGCTACTCGGCTATTTGCTCTGTTCAATGCACTTTCGTAAGTTGCTGATAATACCAGATCCTAATCTTGTGCGGTGAGTACGTTCGAATATTCGCACCATACGGGCCCACCCCGGGGATAATAAAAAGCTCAAGACTTACCCGACGTAGTTGACGCGGTTCATTACATTAGTAACTTCTAAATGACTCCTCGTATAACAGACAATCGCTGACTAGCTGCGTTAGACTACCTAACTACGTCAAAAACACTTAATTCCCTAGAGCTATAAACCAACATCATGACGAGAAAAACATTAAGTTTGAAGGTGAAAAGAAACAAAAGCCCCAAACAATCAGATGAGGTGGTCAAGGATGACTCTCATGGTGACCCACAAAAACGGTTTCTAAATGGCATAGCCATTAATCCTTCTGAGTTTATTCGCCTGGAATTAGGTTCTCAGAAACTTACAGCGCGAGCGATGGATTTACTCACGCCAATCGGAATGGGGCAGCGAGGTTTGATCGTTGCTCCACCGGGCTGCGGGAAGACGACTATTTTAAAGCATATTTGTCAGGCGGTGGGGGAAGCTTATCCAGAGATAAAGCTTTATGCGTTGCTCATTGATGAGCGACCGGAAGAAGTGACCGATTTTAAGCGCAGCGTGCCAGCAGAAGTACACGCATCATCCTCGGATGAAAGCTACGAGCAACACGTCCGTGTTGCCAATGACCTCCTTAGCACCGCCCGCCAGCAAGCCGGCGAAGGTCACGATGTAATGATTGTCATTGATTCTCTCACAAGACTCTCACGCGTACATAATGCAGAGGGGAAGGGCAGCGGTCGCACCATGTCCGGTGGGCTAGATACTAGAGCCATGGAAGTACCACGAAAACTGTTTGGCGCAGCTAGAAATATTGAAAATGGCGGGTCGCTTACCATTTTAGCGACCATACTCGTTGACACCGGAAGTAGGATGGACCAAGTGATATTTGAGGAGTTCAAGGGCACGGGTAATATGGAAATCGTTTTATCGCGGGATGTTGCACAACAGCGGGTTTTTCCCGCGCTGGATATTGCTAAAAGTAGCACGCGCCGTGAGGAGCTTCTTTTACATTCGAATGACATCGACAGTATAAGAGACTTGCGCAGGGCACTTACCCATCTTAAACCTGTAGAAGGTACTAGAAAGCTCGTTGAGTTACTTGAGACATATCCTACGAATGCAGAGCTGCTGAGCCATTAGCGGCCACGGTTTTAATGTAATGAACCACCCCCACCTACGCTGCTAGACCAGCGGGGTCTTCCAGACTAGATTTAATCTGAAGGACCTTATCCTTGGATGGGAGACGCACACCGCGCCTATTACAGAGGTCTCCCCACAGACAGGTATTGCCAACTTAACTCCACGAAATTGATAGAATCGACGAATGAACACATATAAACGCCACCGATTCCCTCCGGACATCATTAGCTACTCCGTTTGGCTGTACCACAGATTCAATCTGAGCCATCGTGATATTGAAGATTTGCTCGCCGAGCGTGGCATCACCGTTAGCCGCGAAGCGATCCGCCTCTGGTGCATCAAATTCGGTGCCATCTATGCACGTCGATTGAAGCGAAAGCACCGAGGATATGGCGACACGTTCTACATCGATGAAGTCTTTGTCAAAATCAACGGCAAGCAATACTACCTATGGAGAGCCGTAGACCAGGATGGCGAGGTGGTTGACGTATTTCTCCAGGCCAAGAGGGATGGCGCAGCTGCTAAGCGTTTCTTCAAGCGCTTGCTCAGATCACATGGCGAGGAGCCACGAAAGATAGTGACTGACAAACTACGCAGCTATGGTTTTGCTCACCGGGAACTTATTCCAGAGACAATTCACAGTACCCAACAGTATGAGAATAATCGGGCTGAGCAATCTCATGAGACGACCAGGGTGCGAGAGCGGGGGATGCGGTGGTCCGACAACTCGGAGTTCAAATCGGTCAGGCAAGCTCAGAGATTCTTGGGTGCTCATGCCGCAGTTTCCAATTTGTTCAATCTGGGTAGGCACTTGGTCAGTGCTCAGCACTATCGCGATCTCAGGGTAAGTGCGTTTTCTGAATGGGACAGGGCAGTGGCTTGAGATCAGGTGGCAGCTTTCTATGATCTGCCTGAGTTAATTTGGCAGAACCTGTCGAAACCTTAAGATTAGTCTGAAGAATCACCGCACTAGCAGCGTAGGTGGGATGGTATCTTTACATTGATACCCACAAAAATATATACTTTTACCTATATAGCTATTTCGCTATAGTTTGCGTATAGTCCTACTATAGATTTATAGCCCTATTGGGATTTTCCTTGAGCTGGACGATTGACGACAGGAAGTTGAATAAAACCGTTTTTCGGTCTATGCCGCGTAATGTTCAGGTGAAGTGGACGCTCTGGGTAGAAGTTGTGCTGTCTGAAGGGCCGGACGCTCTCAATAACTATACCGGCTTTAAAGACGAAGGTTTGACTGGAGAGTGGAAAGGCTGCCGCTCGTCAAGGCTTAGTGGAGGCTACAGAGTTATTTATGAACGAACTGATGAAGCTTTGGTCGTCAAGGTTGAGCGCGTATCAAATCACGACTATAAGAAACGGAGTTGATGATGGTTGCTAAGTTGAAGTCTATGCCGCAGGACGTTGTGGGTTACATTGAAATAACCCCCGGCGAAAAATTGCGCGGACTGCGCGAACTAATGGAGATAACTCAGAAAAATCTGGAGCTGTCTTCTGGCGTAAAACAAGGTGATATTTCAGCCATTGAGCGCGGAAAAAAGGGTATGGGGCTGGTTGTTGCTAGGCGCTTGGCGAACGGCTTGGGCATTCCGGTTTCGCGCTTATTTGACGAAGGCAGAGCTTCCGAGGTTAATACACGCATCGCCGAATTGATGGAGCGCTTCGCCGCTAAGTCAGAGGCAGACATATTGGCCATAATGGAGACTGCGGCGAAGATTAATACATTTAAAGCCGGGACGATTTTCAAGGTAAAGCGCGTCAGGGGTTCTGTTGGATTGACAAAGGTCACGCAGAGCGCCAAGAGTGTGGGTGCTAAGACCAAGGCTAAGGTGCCTGCCGCCAAAACGAGGGCTCGTCGTCTCAAGCGCGCTTAGGGGTAGAGGTCAGTAATCCCATAGTCGGTAATGACAAGTAAACTCCCCGAAATTGATACACTCGGCCTATGAATATCTACAAACGCCACCGATTTCCGTCAGATATCATTTCTTATGCTGTCTGGCTGTACCACAGATTCAACCTGAGTCACCGCCGGTGTGCCGGACCATTCATCGAAGATCTGCTCGCTGAGCGAGGCATCACCGTCAGTCGCGAAGCAATCCGCCTCTGGTGCATCAAGTTCGGTGCCATATATGCACGTCGATTGAAGAGAATGCACCGAGGCTTCGGCGACAGCTATAAGCAAACTGTCCCTCAAACTGTCATGCACTGGATACAAGCAGATGAACTCCAGAGAAAAACCCTGGGTTGGTACCCTATGCTTCCGTAAAAAAAAAAATAGGAAAAGCCCCCACAGAGCCCCACTACGGAGCCCCATGGGAATCATCAACTTGCCTCCAGGGCCGCAGTGATGCGATCGGAAGCGGTACTGGCTGCCTCCTGGAGAGTCTTGCTGGAAAGGTGAGCATAGCGCTGGGTAACAATGGGAGCAGAGTGTCCTAATACCTGCTGCACCTCATACAGGGATCTTCCGGCGTTAACCAAGAAGGATGCGTATTGATGCCGGAGGTCATGCACTCGGAGATCCGGCAATTCTGCCTTCTTGCGCAGTCTAATCCAAACCTTATTGATATGATTTAGGGGCTTTGCGTATTCCAGGCGAAGGTTGCCACCTAATCCACGCCAATGTTGCCACCCATTCCACGGGAAGGTTGCCACCCATTCCAGAGCAAAGCTGCCACCCTTGACGGGGTGATTTAGCTCATCAGCAAC
>JABHWT010000149.1 GCA_018657645.1 Halieaceae bacterium
AACACCTATAGCGGCAGCAACCATGGCATTAAGCATATTCCGGCGGTTTATCATTTGAGTCACTCCTCGCGGGCATTATGGTGATGTGTCCATCGACAATTCTAGCTCGTCTACCCGCTTTTGCCTTGAACTAGCGGCAGCGGAAAGATATTGAAGCCGGTGTTGTCTGTACCAAACCAAGATATTTCTACATTTGCATGGCTGGCCCCAACACATTCAATATATTAGTTATGACTATCATAATATACCGCAGTGGGTATTTACTGTCAACGAATCACCCGTATTCAGGCTACCGGCTTACATATCCCCAGAGAGCATAAAAAAGTAATTTGTTATAGATCAATGTTCTAGCTGTTTCTGCCTCAAATACTATATATATGCCCAGTTGCACGTACAATCACCCATATATAGTGTTTCAAAAAATAACATTTTGAGATCAGACCATGCCTAAAGTTCATACTATCAGTAAACAAAGCCACGATGTAATTGATGTCCCCCTGCAATCCACGTCAGAGGAAATATGGCGCCAGAAGTACTGCCTGACAGACCAGGATGGCAACCCCGTAGACGGGAGTATCGATGCCACGTTCAAGCGAACGGCAAAGGCGATTGCTACAGTGGAGGAAAGCACTGAATTGAAAGAAAAATGGTACCAGAACTTCCTCTGGGCTTTGCGCCAGGGTGCCATTCCCGCAGGGAGAATACTTTCAAATGCCGGGGCTAGAGCCTACAAAACGGATACATCAACCATCAATTGCACGGTGTCCGGTACACTAACGGATTCAATGGAGGGGATACTGGGCAAGAACATGGAAGCGGGCCTGACCCTCAAGGCTGGTTGCGGCATCGGTTATGAGTTTTCTACTCTACGGCCAGCGGGCGCTACAGTATCGGGCGCAGGAGCTCGCACATCCGGCCCTCTATCGTTCATGGAGATATTTGACAAGACTTGCCTTACGGTGTCCTCAGCCGGTGGGCGACGCGGCGCGCAAATGGCTACCTTTGACGTCTCCCATCCAGATGTACTGAGCTTCATCAAGGCCAAGCAGGAAGATGGCAGACTGCGCCAGTTTAATATGTCACTGCTGATCAGCGATGAGTTCATGAAAGCTGTAAAAGACGATCAGCCCTGGCCCCTGGTATTCCCAGTCAAAGCAGACAACCTGGAAGAAGCCAATGAAAAAGTGGGCAAAAATGGAATCCACTGGCAACGATGGCCCAGCAACGATGGTTACTTTATTAACAAAGCCGGCCAGGCTGCCTGCAAGATTTATAAAATTGTCTCCGCCAAGCATATATGGGACACCATTATGTCGCTCACCTACGACTATGCCGAACCTGGTTTCATTTTGATCGACAGAGTCAACGACATGAACAACAACTGGTTCTGCGAATCTATCCGAGCGACTAACCCCTGTGGCGAACAACCCCTGCCAGAGTACGGAAGTTGTCTGCTGGGGTCGATCAATCTCTCCAGATTTGTCGAGGCACCCTTTACTGAGAACGCTCTATTCAATTGGCGACGATTTTCCCAGGTTATAGCCATCTTCACCCGCATGCTGGACAACGTAGTAGAAATTAATGGTCTGCCTCTATCGCGTCAGCGCGACGAAATTTTCAGTAAGCGCCGACACGGCATGGGTTTTCTCGGCCTTGGCTCCGCTCTGACCATGCTGGGACAGAAGTATGGCAGCAAAGAAGCAGCCAAGTTCACCGAGCAGGTTGCCAGGGAGTTAGCAGTAACAGGATGGCGGGCCGGCCTCGAACTCGCCGCGGAAAAAGGTATGGCACCCGCACTGGAAAAGGAATACACGGTCACAGCAGAAATGCTTGCCAGTCGCCCCGAAATGGCGGAGCAAAACATCAAGATAGGCGACAAGTTACCGGGACGGGTACTGCATGCACGCTACAGTCGCTATATGCAGAAACTGGCAGAGGTCGAGCCGGGGTTGGTTGAAGAGCTGGCGGAAAAGGGCAGCCGCTTTACACACCATACTTCCATCGCTCCCACAGGCACTATCGCCTTATCCCTGGGGAATAATGTCAGCAATGGTATCGAGCCGAGCTTTGCTCATCAATATGTTCGCAATGTTATCCGAGAGGGCAAAAAAACCAAGGAAAAGGTCGATGTCCTGTCCTATGAACTTCTGGCCTACCAACACCTGATAAATCCCAGGGCCACTGCAACTGCCGAGGCACCCGAACATCAGCTGCCCGATTATTTTATTACTACAGATGATATCTCACCACAGCAGCACGTTGATATGCAGGCTGCCGCCCAAAAATGGGTAGACTCAAGCATTTCCAAAACAATTAACATACCCACGGATATGGACTACGACAGTTTTAAAGATATTTATTGGTATGCCTACGAGAACGGCCTGAAAGGCTGTACTACCTTTCGCTTTAACCCCGAGGCTTTCCAGGGTGTTTTGGTTCGCGAAGACGACATTGCCAACACAGTCTATTGCTTCACACTCGCCGATGCCACCAAAGTAGAGCTGCGGGGAAATGAAGAAATTGAATACGATGGCGAGATTCACACCGCCGCCAATCTCTACGACGCACTTAAGGAGGGTTACTACGGCAGGCTGTAGTAACCGGAGAATTATCATGCCAAAGAAAATTGATCAGAAAATTGTGGATTGCACCGTGGTTCCAAAAAAAGCCGATGAAGATGCCACTCAGCTCGAAGCCGACATCGTTTACATGCACGAAAAAATTTCGCGCCCAGAATCATTACTAGGCTCGACTTACAAGGTAAAAACGCCTCTTTCGGACCATGCCCTGTATATTACGATCAACGATATCATCCTCAACCCTGATACCAAGCACGAGCAGCGTCGCCCCTTCGAAATTTTTATTAACTCCAAGAGTATGGACCATTTTCAGTGGGTGGTCGCTCTAACAAGAGTAATATCCGCAGTCTTTCGCAAGGGAGGCGATACTACTTTTCTGGTGGAAGAACTTAAGGGCGTGTTTGATCCCAAGGGTGGATATTTCAAACGCGGAGGGCGCTTCATGCCATCTCTGGTAGCAGAGATAGGCGAGGCCATCGAGGACCATATGAAGGTTATTGGTCTTATCCCGGAAGACAAACTGGACGCACATCAGAAAGCTTTTCTGGATAAGAAAAAGCAGGAGCTGGCGGGTAATGATGGCGAGTCGATTGAAAGCGATTTCCCGGCCAGTGCCCAGTTGTGTAGTAAATGCCAGACCAAAGCTCTGGTGTTCAGCGATGGATGCATGACCTGCCTCAGTTGTGGCGATTCCAAATGTGGCTAGCACAGTGGTCTGCTGCTAGACCGCCCAATGCTGATCGAGCATAGCGCCAACCGTATTGGTAACGACAAGATGAGAGGCGTACCAGGTGTGCAGGCAGCGGATTCTTCCAAAGTCTGCAATGCCACCGATACCACGACGCTGCAAGACTTGCCAGAACTCTAACCGATTCAATTGCACTCGAGTAGCATCATCAATAAAGCTATTGCGTAGCTCGATATGCGCTTGATGGTCTAATCGCATCTTTTTTTGCAGGTTGGAGTCGCTGTCAACTCGGTCCTGGAATCGCCCTATGAGACCGGAGGCCTCCTCGCAGTCAATTTTATAGACCAGCGCTCTGTCGACTAACCAGAACAAATTGGGAAAGGGTTTTCCCTCTACCAATGACGCCACCCTGATCACCATCGGTTGGTCCTCGACGTCTGCTACAGCAACCGCCTCCAGCCCGCGTGGTTCGCGGCCCAGTAACGCGGCAATCTGAGCTTGAGTGTAGGGGCTTATACTCACCGGAAAAATAGCAAATGTTGTTCCACCAAACCAAGGCTAATTTTACTCCATTGCCCGGTTTTGTATAGACCCACCAAAAAGAGTCATTTTTCTGCCTGTTGCCCACGCTCTTATAAGCTGTGATATACGACCTTCAATTTGACATTACACCGCGTCCGCACTACAGTGCCCGCCTGTATCAGGTGCCTGCGCCCCAACCCTACCCGGCACGGAGGAGCAACAATGCGCAGGTATTCCCTATTTCCGGCATTCATTGATCGACTGACATCGCGCGAAACGTCCAGCCGGACAGCGCGAGCCAAAGACCGCACATTGAGATACCCGGTCTATCCGGCTGCCAACATCAAGGACACGTTCACTGCCTGCGTCAATGCGTGTAACGGTGTCAGCCATTAGAACTCCTCGTCTTGCAAGCAACTCAATTTCGCGGTGTGCAACGCCTTTATGGTGTTGCTGGTGAGGCCCCGCAGTCGCAAACAGGCCGCCCAACGCCTGCTGCTGGTTCTGTCGATACTACTGCCAATTGCCATTCTTATAGCGCTGTGCAACGGTGCGGTTCCGCTTGGTCTCAGTGAGGCTCTGACGGGGCTGTCGCAGACCTTCGGGCCTGGCAAAGACAGCCAGGCCGCTATTATTATAGGA
The DNA here is from genome assembly GCA_018657645.1 of Halieaceae bacterium. Taxonomy (GTDB): domain Bacteria; phylum Pseudomonadota; class Gammaproteobacteria; order Pseudomonadales; family Halieaceae; genus JBALVT01. Next base: position 4,432 of record JABHWT010000149.1, read on the forward strand.
CAAATTCGACTGCCACGAATTCTCCTGGCAGCGCTGATCGGAGCTATCCTGGCCATGAGTGGTGCCGCCATGCAGGGCTTATTTCGCAACCCCCTTGCCGACCCTTCTCTAATAGGTGTCACCGCCGGAGCGTCCCTGGGCGCAAGTATTATGATCGTGACCATTGGCTATGGCATGAATGGGCTTGCCGGACTAAGCCTGGTTTCCATCGGTGCCTTCGTCGGTGGATTAGTGGCGGTATTGGGTGTATATCGCCTAGCCACCTCCTCCAGCGGCAGCTCCGTGGCTACCATGTTATTGGCAGGCATTGCCATAACCGCACTGGCCGGCAGTATCAGCAATCTACTCGAATTTCAGACCGATAATGAGACGCTGAGGCGCATAAGTTTATGGAAAATGGGCGGACTCGATGGCGCCAGTTATGAACGCCTGCTGGTTGCAACTATGACCGCCACGATGGTTCTAATAGCCCTGCCCCGCTACGGAAATGCACTGAATGCATTGTTACTGGGGGAATCCGAGGCTCGTCATCTGGGCATCGATGTGAGCCGGGTTAAGCTCGGCCTGGTTGTCTGGGTTGCCGCTGGCGTCGGCGCGGCAGTTGCCCTGGCCGGCACCATCGCCTTTGTGGGCCTGGTAGTCCCACATATCACACGCATGCTTATTGGCCCTGACCACCGCTACCTGCTACCTGCATCGGCCCTCACAGGTGCCATTTTATTGGTCCTGGCGGACACTTTGGCCCGCGTGGTCATGGCACCCACAGAACTTCCCGTAGGCGTGATAACTGCTATTCTAGGCGTTCCCTTTTTTATCTCTTTGCTCCGTCGACGCCATCAATACGGAATGCAGTCGTGACTGTCTTGCGGGTACATAATGCCTGTGCAAGCCCCTGGGGAGAGCCGTTACTGCAAAATATCAACCTGGTTCTGGAAGAGGGCTGCATACTGGGCGTTATTGGCCCTAATGGAGCGGGGAAAACAAGCCTACTGAGCGCACTGGCAGCAGATATTCCTTTAACCAGGGGCAATATCCAGCTATTTAACAAACCGCTGGCGCAATGGAACCCAATACAACGGGCCAGGCGGGTAGCAGTACTTCCCCAATTGTCGCTTCTAAACTTCCCCTACACGGTGGAGGAGGTGATTATGCTAGGGCGCAGCCCGCACGACACGGGTGCACGCCAAGACCAAATTATTCTGGCGGAAGTAATGCAGGCCACGGATACAACCTTTCTTCGCGACCGCCTCTACACCCAGCTTTCGGGAGGCGAAAAACAGCGAGTGCAGTTAGCCCGCGTGTTCGCCCAGGTATGGCACCAACCCGACGATCAAGCGCGACTGTTACTACTGGATGAACCGACCGCTGCACTGGATCTTGCCCACCAGCAGTTACTCATAACTGCGCTGAAAAACCTCGCTGGGCGAGGCTGTTCCATTGCGGTGGTGGTGCATGATTTTAATTTACTGGCATCCTTTGCCGACCAGATCACTGCGCTAAACGGAGGGCGTCAAATCGCATATGGTACGCCGGGCTCCGTTCTGACTGAATCAGTATTTGCCGATGTCTTTGGGGTACAAGTTCACATAAGCGCGCACCCTGAATCGGGACGTCCCCTGGTCATTGCAGCTGAAGCAAGGGTGCCGCAGTGACAAAAGCAGCTGTACTGATTCTAGGCCTTTTAATTTCGGTATCTGCTGTTGCCGAAATCAGCGTAATAGATTTCCAGGGTCGAACCGTTACCCTCAAACAACCTGCCCAGCGAATAATTGCCCTGGCGCCACATATTGTCGAGAACGTTTTCAGTGCAGGAGCCGGTCACAAACTGATCGGTGTTGTGAGCTATAGTAATTACCCGGCAGCGGCCCGGGATTTGCCCGAGGTAGGGAGCTTTAAATCATGGAGCCTAGAGACTATTGTCGCACTTGACCCCGATCTTATCCTGATGTGGAAATCCGGAAACGGGCTCAATACTCTAGTCTCCCTTACCGGCTTGGGACTACCGGTGTTTGTCAGCGAACCGCGAAAGCTCGAGGACATTCCCTATGTTATTCGAGCAATAGGTAAACTCGCTGCAACCGAACCCCAAAGCGAAAAAGAAGCGTTGCGACTGGAATTAGGTTTCGCACAATTGCGCGCAAAATACGCCCACCACCAACCATTGGGCGTTCTGTATCAAGTATGGAATGATCCCTTGCAAACACTTAATGGCGACCACATGGTAAGTGCAGTCATCGAGCTGTGCGGTGGTCGCAATGCCTTTGCCGATGCCATTTCACTGGCCCCCAAGATCAGCATTGAGTCGGTGCTATTCCGCGACCCTCAAGTGATCGTTGCCAGTGGCATGAGTGCCGCCCGTCCCGAGTGGCTGGACGATTGGCATGCCTACCCCTCGCTACAGGCAGTTCAAAACAACGCGCTGATTTTTGTGAACCCGGATCATATGCAGCGGGCCACCGCCCGATTGTTGTTGGGAGCTCAGGACCTCTGTCAGCAGATGGCCTTGCTTCGCCGCTAGTCTACCTCGTCACTTATTTTATATATTACCTATTACTCCCGCCCCAGCTTGTCCACTGCATAGGTATAAACAACGTCGGTACTGGAGTTTAGCGCAGTTTCCATTGAGTCCTGAATTACGCTGATAATAAAACCTACAGCAACCACTTGCATGGCAATTTCGTAGGAGATCCCAAATAGGGAGCAGGCCAGAGGAATAAGTAACAGGCTTCCCGAGGGGACCCCACTGGCACCACAGGCAGACAGCGCGGCAACGATACACAGCAGCAGTGATGTTGCCACCGAGACCTCTATCCCCAGCGTATTCGCCGCGGCCAGCGTCAACACGCTAATGGTAATTGCGGCGCCGGCCATATTCACCGTAGCACCCACCGGGATCGTCACTGAGTAGAGTTCCTCACTAATCTGTAGTTTCTTGGCCAGCGCCAGATTGACCGGGATATTAGCCGCGGAGCTACGAGTGAAAAATGCTGTTATTCCAGATTCACGCAAACACTGAAGAACGATCGGGTAGGGATTTTTTCGAGTCACCATGTAAACAATTAGCGGATTAATCAATAGTGCTACGATCAGCATTGATGCAACCAACAGGGCGGCAAGGCTAGCGTAGCTAGCCAGGGCCTCCAGGCCGATCGTGGCCACCGTATAACAAACCAGACCGAATATTCCCACCGGCGCTAGGCGAATCACATAGCGAACGATATCGTTCACTCCATTGGCCACTGTCTGCAGGTGCGCCTTAAAACTGCTATTTGCCTTACGAAAGCTCACGCCCAATAGAATGGCCCAGGTGAGACAGCCGAGAAAATTACCAGATATCAGTGCGTTTACCGGGTTGTCTACTAATTTGAACAGGACATCGACCAGCACGGAGCTGACTGCAGTGGGCGGACTCCCTTTTGCAACCTCCCCCAGTGCAATCGTTTGCGGGAAAAGCTGACTCATCGCCAGCGCAACAACCGCAGCACTCACTGTTCCGATCAAGTACAGAATCAAGGTGATAAACGTCCTGCGTCCATCGCTGCCGGTCTCATGTTTATTGGCAATAGCAGCCATTACCAGCAGCATCACCAGAAGGGGCGCAACTGCCTTCAACATCTGCACAAAAAGTTGCCCCAGCAGTCCCAGGTGCACAGCTGCCCCCGGGGCAATCAGACCGATCAATGCCCCCAGTACAACCCCGATCAGAATCTGCGGCACCAGGCCCAGTTTCAGGATATTCATGACCTACGCCCTCTTCTGTTGCATGCGCCCACGGCAGTCCACTACTGCTTATGTTCCATCACGAGTGCCGGATCAATGATTGAATCTCTTCAATGCACTCTCCCTCACTCTCCAACCGGGCGGCAACCTCCATCAGGGCCGGACCCAGTTGAGGCCTCACTTCCTCGGGGCGAAGCGGTTCTCCACAGGTGCTACAACTGGCCACCGCATGAATTTTCTCACCGCAATTTAGGTGCACCAGTTCCAGGGGAGGACCCATACCATCATTCATCCACTCATCGCCCCAGGCTACCAAACTCATCAAAACTGGATAAAGCGCCAGGCCCTTTCGGGTGAGCCTGTATTCATAACGTGGCGGCCTATTATTATATTGCACCTTGACCAGTACGCTATGTTTCACCAATTTGCTAAGTCGCTCGGATAATCGGTGCCGGGTAATGCCCAGATTCTGCTGAAACTTGTCGAAGCGCCGGGTACCAAGAAACGCATCGCGCAGGATTAACAGGGTCCAACGCTCTCCAACCACTGACAGCGACCTGGCAATCGAGCACCTTTGCTGATCAATCTGGTCCCATCGCATACAGTCCCTCGCAAGCTGCAACACCTGGAACTGTGAATCTAACATATCCGTTCCGAATTGGAACCAATATCGAGTTACATTTTTTTGATGGGAGGGGGGGAGCCAGCCCCCATCCTGTAACAGGATGGGGGCTCTTCAGATCTAGCCAAACTGATTCATAGTGTTATCTTCACCAGAGGCCTTGAGCGCCTGGTCTCCGGAGAAATACTCCTTGTGGTCATCGCCCATGTTGGAGCCCGCCATATCCTGATGTTTTACGCAGGCTATTGACTCGCGAATTTCCTTGCGCTGCACACCTTTGACATAGGCCAACATGCCTTCCTCTCCAAAATATCCCTTCGCCAGGTTGTCAGTAGACAAGGCTGCAGTGTGGTAGGTAGGCAGTGTGATCAGATGGTGGAAAATGCCTGCTTCACGTGCAGCGTCCGCCTGGAACGACTGAATTTTAACGTCCGCTTCAACGGCAAGCTCGGTTTGATCATACTCGGCACTCATCAACGCACTGCGATCATAACTCTCTAAGTTCTTTCCCTCCTCGGTCCAGGCATCAAAGATCTGTTGGCGAAAATTCAGAGTCCAGTTAAAGGAGGGTGAGTTGTTATAAACCAGTTTCGCATTGGGAATCACCTTCCGGATTTCATCCACCATTTCTCCAATCTGACCCACATGAGGTTTTTCTGTTTCAATCCACAGCAGGTCGGCCCCACTTTGCAGGCTCGTAATACAATCCAGTACACAGCGTGCAATACCGGTATCATCCTTGAATTTGTAGAGCCCATTGGCCAACCGTACTGGCTTGACCAGTTGACCATCCTGCTTGATCACGACGTCGCCCTCTTCTACATCTGCCGCACTGGCAACGAGATCGGTTTCAAGAAAAGCATTGTACTTGTGTGCCAGGTCACCTGCGCTTGTAGATACCGGGATCTTCTGCGTTAACCCGGCACCCAGGGAATCTGTCCGAGCAACAATAATACCGTCGTCTACACCTAATTCCAGGAATGCGTAGCGAATGGCGTTGATTTTGGCCAGGAAATCCTCGTGTGGTACGGTCACCTTCCCATCCTGATGGCCACACTGTTTGGCATCGGAGACCTGGTTCTCAATCTGAATGGCACAGGCCCCTGCCTCAATCATGGATTTGGCTAGCAGGTAGGTCGCCTCTTCATTTCCGAAACCGGCATCGATGTCGGCGATAATGGGAACGACATGCGTTTCGTATTCGTCAATGGCTTTAAGAATTCCCTGCTCCTTCACCTGATCACCGTCTGCTCGAGCGGCATCCAGGTCCTTGAACAGATGACCCAACTCGCGCGCATCAGCCTGGCGCAGAAAGGTGTACAGTTCCTCTATCAGCGCAGGAACCGAGGTTTTTTCATGCATTGACTGGTCGGGCAGCGGACCAAATTCGGAGCGCAGGGCTGCGATCATCCAGCCGGACAGGTACAGATAACGCTTACTTGTTGTGCCGTGGTGCTTCTTCACAGCTAACATTTTTTGCTGCCCAATGAATCCATGCCAGCAACCCAGTGACTGGGTATATTGCGACGAATCAGCATCGTACTGAGCCATGTCTTTACGCATTATGCCCGCGGTGTATTTGGCTATTTCTATGCCGGTCGGAAACCGATTCTGAGCCTTCATCCGCGCGGCATATTCCGGGTTGATAGCGCGCCATGGCTTGCCCTGCTGATCGCGAAGCCTGGCAAGTTCGGCGATATCGTTCTCGTAGTCTGACATGTCGGTACCTCTGATACTTAATGGGAAAGGCGTGCACCGTCCTAATGACAGCGCCCACTCGTAACGTGCCCCGTATCTTAGTGAGCAGACCAACATAAATAAAATAAATAGAATATATCTTTGTTATTCATTTGCTGAATTATAGGGAGATGCACTGCACTGTCCAAAGATGCGCTACGAGTACTTTGACTTAAACCCCACCAAATATCACGCCCGTGGCGAGATACAATAGTGCTCAGGCCCGGCAGGGGCACGCCCTCGATAAGATTCTATAGCTCAAACCGATAGCGACGCAGATAAAAGCAACCCAACAAAGCCAGCGCAGAAACCAACAGACCCAGTCCGAGCCCAGTGTAGTCAATAGCTGACCAGACGGGACCGTGGAGGTAAAATCCGACTGAGCTCACATCCTCCTCATAGTAGTGTGGCAGGTGGTTACCCAGCGCAGTGGCAAGATGCGTCGTTCCCATGAATATTTGCTCTACTACTATCAAACCTATAATGGGTGCCACTGCTATCATAAAGGGCGACCGCTTTGCTGCGGCAGACGCCAGCAGCAGCCAGGCATAGAATGGCGCCAGCCATAGCATGGTGAGTATCCACCCGCCAATTTGATTGAGGAATAGGGGCCCAAATTCAATATTGGCCAGGATCACCTCGTAGGGATTCATATCCAGGCGCCAAATCATCAGCATTGCCAATAAAATAGACGCCAGTTGAGCAATCATGGAAACCGCAATAAAAACAATCGGAGCGACGACCATGGCCATGCCGAACTTGGCTAAAATCTCCTCCCACTCTGATACCGGCATGGATTTCCAGAACAAAATACTTCGATCTTTGCGGTCCGCAAAAAGACTGCCCAGCAGGTAATTAGTGGAAACTATTAATAACGTGAGAATCAAGAAATTGTGCAGCATGTTCAACATCGGGTTAAGGCTGCCAATTCTCTCATCATCCCCAGAATCATAATCCGCCGTTGGTGGTTTCTGTCGCGCACCCGGCTTGGGTTGAAACTTCCACTGCCTGGAAAACGACCAGTCTTCTTCATTCGCGGGTCCGGGGTCGGTAGTTATGGTATAGGAATCTGGTTCGGTATCGACCCTATCGTCGGTTCCATTTTCCTCGTCTATCTGGATGGTAATTGCCAAGCCATCACCGGCGCTCTCATCCATTAACACCTGCATCATGGCATCTCCCATGACGGTGATACGATTGGCCAGTAGTACGCTTAGCAGCATTACCAGAGTCAGGCAACCGGCAATAACAATCGGTGTCCAGAATAGCGAATTCCGATACTCCTGCATTTCGCGCTGAACCAGGGTAAATGCACGATTCGGCTGTGAACTAGCCATGATTACTGTCTCCTCCAATCTTGGCGACGAAAAGGTCTGAAATAGACGGTGTGCGCAACTCACCTAGCGGAGCCAGCACTTCCCGATCTATGTCCTGATAAATAAATGCACTGCCACCGAGAATACTGCGCTTACCCACGTACGGAATCGCCTCCGCCTGAGTCGCTGCCTCACCCACGGCGTGCAGCTCGACGAATTCTTCATCTATCGCGAGCATCGGCTTTTGTAACACCAACTTGCCATTATTCATGAACATTACATCCGTGAGAATATTTTGAACCTCCTCGACCTGGTGGGTGGATATAATAATGGTGCGCTCGCCGTCAAAATAATCGTTCAGCAATTGCTCAAAAAAGCGTTTGCGAAAAAGAATGTCCAGCCCCAAGGTGGGCTCATCCAGAATCAGGAGTTTGGCATCTATCGCCATGACTAATGCCAGATGCAACTGCACCATCATGCCCTTGGAAAGATGACGCACCTTGCGCGACAATTTCACCTCGGTGGTTTGCAGAAAAGACTCCGCCTGTTGTCGATTAAAGCGAGGATGCATCCCCGTAACATAGTCCAGCAACTGGCCTACCTTCATCCAGCCTGGCAATAGTGCGGTGTCGGCTATGAATGATACCTGCTCCATTAGCTCTGCGCGCTGACTGCGGGGGTTCCTGCCCAGCACGTCTAGCTCACCCTCAAATCCAGTCAGTCCAAGCAGCGCTCGCAACAGGGTCGTCTTGCCTGCTCCATTGGGACCGATCAGACCCAGAACCGTCCCCGATTTTACTTCCAGATCAACTCCGTCGATCGCCCTGATATCGGCGAAGGCTTTTACCAGTCCTCTCGCTCTGATAATGCTACTCATCGGCGGTCTCTCCCCGGCCATTTAGCAACAGCTGCGCAACCCAATTCATATCCATACCCAATTTATGCACACGATTTACAAACGCCGGAACTTCCTGCTTGATAAATCGCCGCTGTTCGTTTTCCGTGAGGGAGTCGCGTGCACCGCTTCTAACAAACATTCCAAGTCCTCGTCGTTTTTCCAAAAGACCGATATCAACCAATTCCTGGTAGGCTTTGCCAACAGTAAGGTGGTTAATTTGATAATCCGCTGCGACCTGACGTACCGAGGGGACAGCTTCACCTTCGGGAAAGGATCCATCCATCACACGCTCCACCACCATGTCACGCAGTTGCTTATAAATCGGCTGATTGTCATTCCATTCTACAGACACTGAAATGCTCCCTGATTCACCGCTAATCTATTCGACGACTTTCGCCGGAACCCAATACGGACTGGTGCAATTGAGGATCTCCCCTGTAAAACACGTCACCGCTTCCCATAATGTTGACATCTAACGTATCTGCAACCGACAGTGTCGCGGTGCCAGAGCCAGCGATATTGACACTGGCTTCCAGAGATTCCAGTGCCTCCAGGTCGACGTCACCTGAGCCGACGATATTAATTTCAAGGGAATCACTGCTGCCACTTTCCCTAATACTCATATCGCCAGAACCACTTAACGAAATTTTTACAGTCGAGGCGTGCAGTTCCCCCAGGTGGAGATCACCAGAGCCAGACTGAACCATTCGCAAAGCGTCGGTGGCAACCCGCGCAGCCAGCAGATCACCCGAGCCACTCATCTGCATGGTCAAATCAGGTACATCCAACTCGAAAAGTTTTATTCCGCCCGACCCTTCAATAGAGACATAGAGCCGATCCAATACCAAGGGTTTTACGTAAATATCGCCACTGCCCTTGAGCTGCAGATGGGTAATTTCAGCGACCGTCAATTTAAATTGAACACTGCTGAACCCGGCTCTCCTGTGCCGCTTACTACGTCCCAGAACCAGCGTGTCTCCATCCACGTAGAAGGGCTCTTTTTCAAGTTTGGAACTGCTACCTCGCACCAGCAACCCGGCCTGTTCACCCTGGGTAATTTCTACTTCTGTATTACCGTAGACCAGCACCTGTTCAAACTCCAAGCCCTCTACACGCTGCGTTTCCGCCTGTCCGGACTGGACCTGTAATAGTATTGCCAGTAACAATCCAATGCGCCACATGCTTGTCTGCTCCTCCACGCTTAAAATTGCCGTTAGTAGCCCAATTTGTGATAGCGGTGCCAACAATAGGCCAACTCCACTACCACCACCGATAAAAAGGCCATGGAAAACAACGTACCGACGCCCATGGCGCTCATAAAAGAGCAGGCCAAAAAGAGCAGTGCGTAGAGCTGCACCCGCTGACTGTCGTACTCCATCACACTTTTTCTGGGCTTCATAATTCACCTGATTGATATGGTGTTATATCTAACTATATCACCTGCTTGAAAAATGACAAGCTCTTTTATAAATAATTATATTCCTCTTTTATTTCAGGTAGTTAGGGGAGGACTGAATGAAGCGAAATGATTGCACAGGCTGGGCGACAAGAGGCACTACAACAGGATAACGTGTCTTTTCAGCGCTTTTTGCTCTTCTTATTGGCCTTGACATGCGCCATCATACGCCGCTTTCTCTGGACCTGCCGCTGAGTCAGTTTATTACGTTTATCAGCGAAAGGGTTGTCAGTCGTTCTAAATTCTATTCGAATCGGGGTTCCCACAAGGTCGAGTTCACGCCGAAAAACTTTCTCCAAATAGCGCTGGTAGCTAACAGGGACTTTTCCAGTCTGATTCCCATGAATCACTATCAACGGCGGATTTCGGCCACCGGCGTGGGCGTAGCGCATTTTAATCCTACGGTTGTTAATCATGGGTGGAGGATGGTCAAATACAGCACCCTCCAGAATTCTGGTCAGCCCATTGGTATTCAGTTTAGTGGTGGCGGACTTATAAGCCGCATCGACGGATTTGTAGAGGTGGCCAACCCCCGTACCGTGTAGCGCCGATATAAAGTGGACATCTGCATAAGCGGCAAACTGCAATCGCCGGGACAACTCCCCCTTAATCCAGTCTCGATTATCCGTTTCCAGGCCATCCCATTTATTAACAGCCAGTACTAATCCCCTACCCGCCTCAATGCAGTGTCCCAACAGGTGCATATCCTGATCGACAACCCCCTCCTGAGCATCCATCATAAGTATGATGACATGCGCATCATCAATCGCTTTGAGTGTCTTGACTATAGAGAACTTTTCCACCGACTGTTTCACATTTTTACGACGCCGGACACCCGCGGTGTCGATCAGTGTGTAACACTGCCCACCACGCTCATAATCTATATAGATGCTGTCTCGCGTTGTACCTGGCTGGTCGTAAACCACGACTCGATCCTCTCCCAACAGCCGGTTCACCAGAGTGGACTTGCCGACATTCGGCCGCCCGACCACCGCCACACGAAGGCTATTACCTCGCTGACTATCGGTCTTGGATTGCGGCTCGGGAAACTGTGCCAGAACGCCTTCTATCATGGACCGAACGCCTCGACCATGGGAAGCGGCTATCGCGTACAGTGATCCAACCCCCAGTGTATAGAAGTCACTGGTCGCCACATCTTCATTCAGTCCATCTATTTTGTTGACCACTAAATGAAAGGGTTTACCACGCTGGCGTAGATGCTGGGCCAAGGCCTCGTCAGTGGCATTGAGCCCCTCTCGGGCATCGACCATAAATAGCACCGCATCGGCCTCTTCAATGGCAAGCAGAGACTGCTCCGCCATTTGCGAGTCGATGCCTTCCTCATCACCACTGAATCCGCCCGTGTCGATGGCGATAAATGGCCTGGATCCTACGCGAGACTCCCCATACTTCCTGTCGCGGGTCAACCCGGGGAAATTGGCTACCAGCGCATCTCTGCTGCGCGTTATTTGATTAAAGAGCGTTGACTTGCCAACATTTGGGCGCCCCACCAAGGCGATTACCGGGAGCACTCTACTCTCTGGAACTGATCTCGTAGGCGATCAAGGTGCCACTATTGCCATAAACATACAATAAGTTTCCATCACTAAGCATATCTGCCCGTGCACCGTCGCCATCGACCTTAACCCGACCGACAAACTGACCATCAACCTGCGACATTAAGTGGACTATGCCTTCAAAATCCGCCACTGCCACATAACTGCTCACCGGCGAGGGCCGGGAGAGCCCACGATACCCCAGCGCATCCTGTTGCCATCGTATTCCCTGCCCGTTGCGCAGATAGGCATTGACCGTACCGTCCTCATCGGTCACATAAATATTGCCAAACCCCTGGGATACACCTGAGAAAGATGAAATCTCCTGCTGCCATAATTTGCGGCCATTATTGATATCAATAGCAACTATGCGGCCCTGATAGCTGGCGGCGTAAAGCTCGTTACCGAGTAACTCCATAGTTCCATCAATATCGACAATGCGTTCTATTTCCGACCTCCCCTGGGAAATAGCCACCCGCACCTCCCAGGCAATGGCACCGGTATTAGCGTTAAAGGCCAGTACCCGCCCAGTAGCGAAACCAGCGTATACCTGATTGTCGCGAATAATCGGTGTGCTGGTACCACGGACGGTTAATATCGGAACATCACTGTCGTAAACCCAAAGAAGCTCACCGGTATCGAAGTTCAGCCCCTGTAGTTTTCCGTCGTAAGTTTGAGCGATTACGACATTACCGTTAGCCTGGGGAGGTGCTAATACCTCGCCATGCAAACGGGTAGACCACTGCACTGCGCCATCGCTTGCACTAAGCTGAAATACAATACCATCACTGCTTCCTAACAACAGTGCATTTTCGTATACGGCGACGCCTCCCGACAGGGAATCCTCCAGTTCGGATGTCCACAGAACCTTGCCACTATGCCGGTTGACTGCCTTGACTTCGCCATCGGAAGAGGCAACGTAAATGTAATCTCCGGCGATCGTTGGTTGAATCTCATAATAACCTTCACCCTGGCCATCTCCGACAGAGGTCGACCACAACTTGCGAATATTGACCTTCTCCTCAATATCCATCAACTCCACGGGCTGGGTCGGATCGTCGTCCTCATCGCTGTCAAACCAACCCCCGATCGTGCTACAACCTGCAACAGCCATACTCAGTGTTAATATAAGTAGCCATCGCCAGTACCTAGTCGGGATTCGCATAAGCCTAGTTCTCCTCCTTGGTTAATGGTTCTATGCTTGTTTCAGCCTGCTGCCCCATTGGTAATACAGCTTCAGTAACAATCTGTGGGGGTATCGGATTAAGGTTCTGTAATTTATGATCCAGGCTGGGAATATTAGCCTGTCCTTCACTCTGCTCGATCAGTATTCTTGCACTTGCATAAGCCGCGCGAGCTTCGTCTAATCGCGACTGTTGCATGAGAATATCTCCACGAGCCATCGCGTATGAGGCCTGGTATGTAGTGTCAACTGCGCCGCTAAGAATCGCCAGTGCCTGATCGGCATCACCCTTAGCAGCAATAACCCGAGCCAGTCGTAATTCAACTATTTGCGCCATATCAGAGCCCTTACTGGCCTCGTTCAAAACCGCACGCAGTTGCACCTCCGCTTCATCCATGTCACCCGCAGTGACTGCCATTTTTGCCAGATGGAGACTGGCAAATTGCGCGTAACCGCTACTCGGGTAAATAGATTTTAGCTCGAGCGCCAGATCTCGGGCTGCATCAAGCTTATCCGTGCTAATTTCCTCTCCACCGAGTTTTTCCAGCATTTCCTGATAAAGAGCCGAGGCACCCTCGGCGCGCCGCTGATCGTAGTCCTTCCAGTTCTGCCATCCAAACCCCGCGGCCAAAGCTATTACCGCTGCAAGGATGATGGAACGACCATTTTCGTCCCACCAACGCTTTAAAGCCTCAACCTGTTCCTCTTCCGTTCTATATGATTCCACGCGTTTTCAGTCCTCTTCTCTCAATCTCATTCGGTAAGCGCATCAACGAGCGCTGCCTCCAACTCCGCCAGGGGAAGGTTTTGTTGACCTATCTGCCCTGTGTCCACGTCCCTTCTCAGGGGCTTAATCGTAACAGTAGCGCTATCAACTTCATCATCACCCCATATCAACGCCACCTTTGCGCCACTTTTGTCAGCCTTTTTCATTTGGCTTTTAAAACTGCCACCACCGACGTGCTGTACAATTCTGTAGCCTGGTAATATGTCTCGCAGCCCTTCCACCGTTTCCAGGGCCAAACCTTGAGCCCGATCCCCGACCGATACTACGTAAACATCTGCCCGGGCGAAAGTGGTAGCTGACAATCCCAATTCGGCCACAAGCAGAACCAACCGCTCCATGCCCATGGCAAAACCAACCCCCGGGGTAGACTTACCACCGAGTTGTTCGACCAAACCATCGTAGCGACCACCCGCACACACGGTGCCCTGTGCACCCAATTTATTTGTCACCCACTCAAAAACCGTTTTGTTATAGTAATCCAAACCCCGTACCAATCGAGGGTTTAAGACAAAGCTGACTCCAGCCCTTCCCAGTAACTCACAGAGTTTGGAAAAATCCGCAGCAGACTCATCATCCAGAAAATCGGGCAGCGCCGGCGCATTGTCTAAGAGCGCCTGCGTCACCGGATTCTTACTGTCCAATATTCGCAACGGATTACTCTGGAGACGGCGCCGGCTATCTTCATCTAATTCATCAACATGTCGCTCCAAATACTCAACCAGAGCCGTGCAATGACGTTTTCTGGTCTGGGCATTGCCAATTGAGTTAATTTGCAATTCTACCGCATCTGCTATCCCCAGTTGATGCCATAATCTGGCGGTAAGAACAATAAGTTCTGCATCCATATCCGGCGTCGCGACCCCAAATGCCTCCACCCCAACCTGATGAAACTGACGCTGACGGCCCTTCTGCGGGCGTTCATGTCGAAACATCGGGCCGGCATACCATAAGCGCTGCGGCGTGTTCAGTATTCCCTTCTGAATCGCTGCGCGGACACAGCCGGCTGTACCCTCCGGTCGTAGGGTGAGATTATCCCCGTTGCGATCGTCGAAACTGTACATTTCCTTTTCAACAATATCAGTAACCTCACCAATTGAACGCCTGAACAACTCCGTGTGCTCCACGATTGGAAAACGTACTTCACCGTAGCCATAGTTCGCCAACAAGTCGCTAACGGTGCTTTCAAGTCGCTGCCAATAGCGAACCTCCTCCGGGAAAATATCATTCATCCCTCGAATGGATCGAAGATTACTCACAAATTCCCCCGGCCTGGCATAGTCATCATGCGATCGGCTCCACAGCCTGCTTTTCATCTGGGGCGGCCGCCTCTCGCTCCAGTTGCGCTGCGCGCTGCCGTACCACTTGCTCCAGATGATCGACAAAGCTCTCGTTGCTCACTTTATGATCCGGCTCCCCGTTTACATAAATCAGATTACTGGGGGTCGCTCCTGTCAGGCCCACATCTGCTTCTCGCGCCTCTCCCGGCCCATTAACAATACAGCCGATTACTGCCACGTTCATGGGTGTTCGTACATCTTCCAGGCGCTGCTCCAGCGTATTGACAGTGCTAATAACATCGAAGTTCTGGCGCGAGCAACTAGGACATGCGATAAAGTTAATTCCATTGGTGCGCAACTTCAGGCTCTTGAGAATCTCAAAGCCCACCTTGACCTCCTCAATCGGATCAGCGGCAAGTGAAACGCGAATAGTGTCGCCGATGCCGCCCATCAACAACAGGCCAAGACCCACCGCCGACTTTACCGTGCCACCACGTAATCCTCCGGCCTCCGTAATCCCCAAATGCAAAGGCTGGTCAATCTGCCTCGCCAGTAATCGATAGGCCTCCACCGTCATG
>JABHWT010000408.1 GCA_018657645.1 Halieaceae bacterium
GACCAATTGCGCAATACCAATGCAGATCAGCGGGAGCAGCTATACGCACTGGAAGTAGAGCTCCTGACAAACGCAAATGACGATGAGAGCGCTATGGCGGTACTCAATCAGGCGCTGGTTGAATTACCCCACTCCACGTCCCTGCGGTACTCCCGCTCCATGCTTGCGGAGCAACGGGACAACCTGGAACTCATGGAAAGTGACTTACGCGCCATCATTGTGGGCGAACCCGATAATGCCACCGCCCTCAATGCACTGGGTTACTCCCTGGCCAACCGTACAGAGCGTTACGACGAAGCCCTCGCGCTAATCACCCAGGCACTGGAACTGTCACCGGAAGAACCAGCGGTTCTCGACAGCATGGGTTGGGTGCTTTACCACCAGGGTCGCTACCAGGAAGCGCTCGAATATCTTACCCGGGCCTATTCCAAGTTTCCGGACCCGGAGGTAGCGGCACACCTGGGGGAAGTTCTATGGGTTGTGGGCGAGTCAAAGGCTGCTGTCAGGGTCTGGCAGGGCGCGTTGTTGAAACAACCCGACCATCAGATTTTGCGCGCCACCCTGAAACGTCTGGACGTAGAGTTGCCAGAGGTCAACAAATAAGTGCGGGCCATTGGGTTGGCCAGGCTGCTGGCTGTAAGCCTGATTCTAACTGGCTGTGCAGGTCAGACCATTCGCCAAACCGAGCAGCTCAGCTGGTCTGATCACAGACGCCAGTTGATTAATTTAACTAACTGGAAAGTCACAGGCAAGCTGGCGCTACGCACCGCAGAGCAATCTGAGTCTGGTAGCATGATCTGGCGCCAGCAAGAGGATGACACACAGCTCAACCTCAGTGGTCCTCTGGGTGTGGGCGCCACTACAATTGCAGCCACTAGCAGCGATCTTGAAATACGGCGCAACGGACAAATCCATATCTACGATATTTCGACGCCGGAGACAATAATTCGGGATACCGGCTGGGATTTACCTGTACATGCATTGCCTCACTGGTTAAAAGGCATGGCCACACCAAGACTGGAGGTGGGTGATCAGGTAGTTGAACAGGGACTGCTACGCCGCCTGGAACAGCAGGGGTGGATTGTCACGTATCAGGCCTACCGGCAGTTCGAGCACTACATGCTGCCGACACAGCTACGCATCGAGCGGGATCAAACCCGCGCCCGAGTGATTATCCGACAATGGAAAATCTTCACAAGCTAATGAGCACCCCCCTGATCGCAATTTCACCGGCCAAGCTGAACCTGTTTTTACACATCAATGGACGGAGAGAAGACGGCTACCATAATTTGCAAACTTTATTTCAGTTGCTTAACTGGGGCGACACCTTGAGCTTTATAGCAAACGATAGTGGCAAAATCTCTGTGGATATAAAGGGGCTCGACATTCCCAATGAACAAAATCTAATATGGCGAGCGGCCTCCAAACTACAATCCGGCTCTCTTGGGGCACATATCACAGTAATCAAGCACATTCCCACCGGTGGCGGGCTGGGTGGTGGCAGCTCCAACGCTGCCACTACATTGCTTGTTCTACGCCATTTATGGGGATTGCCATTTGAAAGAGACGAATTACTCTCCATTGGCGCCGAACTGGGCGCAGACGTACCGGTTTTCATCGCCGGGCGCACCGCGTGGGCCGAAGGTATCGGCGATGTTCTGACACCATTGGAGCTACCGCCGCGTTGGTTTGTTATCATCAGGCCCAATTGTCACGTCAGCACCGAGAAAATATTTTCCAGCAGGCAATTGACACGGGACACCGCTCCGATCAAAATAGCGGCCTTTTTTACAGGCAGTACCCGGAATGATTGCCAGGCCGTTGTTCGAGATATCTACCCAGAGGTAGATAACGCATTGAAATGGCTGAATAATTTCGGAAGAGCTATACTAACGGGAACCGGCGCTTGCGTATTTGCCAGTTTCAATACCAAGGCAGAGGCTGACGCCGTTCTACAGCAACTGCCAAAAAAGTGGACTGGATTTACAGCCCAGGGGCTGAATGAATCTCCCACTCACTCGGTCTTGGTCTGAGTTAACAGTTTTATTGGGGTGTCGCCAAGCGGCAAGGCACTGGGTTTTGATCCCAGCATTCGTAGGTTCGAATCCTGCCACCCCAGCCATATGAGAGTACTACGGTGCAGCCCATTTTTAAGGAGTCGTATCGTAGAAAAAGAGCTGATAGGCAGGTTTCGAACCAGGTTCGACAAACGCCATGGGCGTTTGGGCGGGGGTCGCGTAGCGACACCGGGGCGCAGCCCTGAGGATCAAAGATCCGAGTCGATCCTGCCACCCCAGCCATATGAGAGTACTACGGTGCAGCCCATTTTTAAGGAGCCGTATCGTAGGAAAAAGTTGGAAGGCAGGGTTCGAATCTGACACCTCAGCTATATGAAGGTACTACGGCTAACGATTCCATTGGGGCGTTAATCTGAGTACCAAACAGATTTAAGTTAGGTAAGCGCACAAAGTTCACCATACTGACCAAAGGTAAAGCACCGTGTCCTCAAAAATGATGGTCTTTACGGGTAACGCCAATCCCGATCTAGCACGTAAAGTAGCCAGTAGGCTATATCAGTCGCTGGGGAATGCCAAAGTCGGCAAATTCAGCGATGGCGAGGTAGCCGTGGAGCTGAATGAAAACGTGCGTGGTAAGGATGTGTTCATCCTGCAATCCACCTGTGCACCGACCAACGATAATTTAATGGAGTTGATTGTGATGATCGACGCGCTCCGTCGATCATCCGCTGCCCGAATCACGGCTGTAGTACCTTACTTTGGCTATGCCCGGCAGGATCGTCGCGTTCGATCGGCCCGCGTACCGATCACCTCCAAGGTAGTAGCGGATATGATGGTCAACGCCGGAGTCGACCGGGTGTTGACGGTAGACCTTCACGCCGAGCAAATCCAGGGGTTTTTTGCATGCCCTGTGGATAACGTATACGGATCACCCGTACTGATTGAGGATATTGTACGCTGTGACTACGACCATGTAATGGTGGTGTCGCCGGATATAGGCGGCGTAGTGCGGGCCAGAGCGGTTGCCAAACAGCTAAATGATGCAGATTTGGCGATCATCGATAAACGTCGGCCACAGGCCAACGAGGCTCAGGTGATGAATATCATCGGAGAGGTAGACGGACGTTCCTGTGTGCTGGTAGATGACATGGTGGACACAGCCGGAACACTTTGCAAAGCAGCCGATGCTTTAAAGGAGCACGGCGCCTCGCGGGTCGTCGCCTACTGTACCCACCCGGTACTATCGGGCAATGCCCTTGACAATATTCGTGGCTCCCAGCTCGACGAACTGGTTGTCACCGATACGATTCCTTTGAGTAGGGAGGCGGAAACTGTAGACAAGATTCGCCGACTTACCATTGCCGACCTGCTGGCCGAGTCCATGCGCAGGGTAAGCAATGAGGAATCAATTAGCGCGATGTTCAATTAGGAATATCGTTACTTGCAACGCATTACCACGCCGGTCGCAAGCGTAGTAATGCCTTATCAAAGGAGTCAGGACAATGTCTGACCAATTTGAACTACTAGCAGAAGTACGCGAGGACATGGGGAAAGGTGCGAGCCGCCGCCTGCGTCGTCTCGCCGATCAGGTCCCCGCCATTATTTACGGTGGCAAGAAGGACCCCCAACCCCTGACTCTCATCCGTAAGGATTTGGAAAAGGCACTGGAAAATGAAGCATTCTACTCACACGTTCTGACCATCACTGTTGGCAAGACCAAGGAGAAAGCTATCCTCAAGGACCTGCAGCGCCATCCAGCCAAGGATAGCGTGATGCACGCGGACTTTATGCGGGTGGATGACAAAGTAGCCATTCGTGTTCATGTACCGATTCATTTCCTGAACGAAGATACCGCGCAGGGTGTAAAAATGGAGGGCGGTATCGTCCAGCACCAGGTTACGGACATCGAAGTGCAGTGCTTGCCTGGCGACATCCCCGAGTACATAGAAGTCGACATGCAGGATGTTGAAACTGGCCAGATTGTCCACCTCTCCGACGTTGCTCTTCCCGAGGGAGTCAGCTCCGTAGCGCTGGCGTTAGGTGAAGA
>JABHWT010000128.1 GCA_018657645.1 Halieaceae bacterium
GGATATGGAAGAAGTCGAATTCAGATTGGATAAGGTTCTGGATGATCTATCCAATCTGGTCATATTAAAAGCCCTGGAAAAAGGTGTGGAAGTTTTATTCTCAGTTGATCGGGATGTCCCTTATTCATTGATCGGCGATCCTCTACGTTTGGGTCAGATACTGACGAATTTAACCAACAATGCCACTAAATTTACCGAACATGGGGAAATCACTGTCGGCATAAAAGTAATAGGGAAAGAGGCCTTAGATAAAATTCAATTACAGTTTTCAGTGAAAGATACGGGAATCGGATTGACTTCGGAACAGGAAGAGAAACTGTTTAAAGCCTTCAGCCAAGCGGATTCATCCACCACTCGTAAGTTTGGAGGTACCGGTCTCGGGTTGACTATTTGTAAAAAACTTACCGAAATGATGAAGGGAAAGATTTGGGTGGAAAGCGCACCAGGAAAAGGCAGCGTATTTATTTTCACAGCTGTTTTTGGACTGGGATCCGGTGAGAAGAGAAGCCAGTTGGTGTTGTCCCAGGATCTACAAGGTATGCGGGTATTGATTGTGGATGATAACGAAGCGGCAAGGCTAGTGTTGGAGAATGCTCTGACTTCATTTAACTTAAGAGTAACGCAGGCATCTTCTGGTTCCGAGGCCATTAGCAAAGTGGAATCCGCTGATGTGGACGATCCTTATGCTTTCGTCATCATGGATTGGCAAATACCTGAGATGAACGGGATTCGGACATCGGAGATCATCAAAAAGCATACCAGACTCAAGAAAATTCCTAAAATTATTATGTTAACAGCCTATAGCCGCGAGGAAATTTTACATCAGGCGGAGGTAGTAGGGGTGGATGCGTTTCTTGTGAAACCCATGAATCCTTCTATGCTGCTTGAATCAATTATGGAAGTTTTTGGGAAGACGTCAACCACCGATAAGCATTTTATTCGAGCCGGACAAATTAGTTCGGACTACTTGGAAACCATTCAGGGCGCAAAAGTGTTGTTGGTGGACGATAACGAAATCAATCAGGAAGTTGCTAATGAATTGTTAGAGCAGGCGGGGTTGGTGGTGACCATAGCAAGTAATGGTAAGGAAGCGGTGGAAAAGGTCAATCAATCGAAATTCGATTGCATTTTGATGGATATTCAAATGCCGGTGATGGATGGATATGAGGCTACTCGATTAATCCGGAAGGATAAACGTTTCGATTTACTACCAATTCTTGCTATGACCGCCAATGCCATGAAAGGTGACAGAGAAAAGTGCCTTGATGCCGGGATGTGCGATCATATTGCCAAACCTATCAACCCTGAGGAATTATTTTCGGCTCTCGCCAGATGGATTCCCGGACAAGAAAGGCAAACACCTTTACTCTCACAAGAAGCAACCCAGCCACCTTCAAATGAAAGTGTCCTGCCGAAATTGCCTGGAATCGATGTGACTTCTGGATTGATGAGGGTTAATGATAATGAAAACCTGTTTCGCAAGTTGTTGATCAGCTTTTATCAAAACAATAAAAATACACAGCAGGAGATAGTGGATGCATTGGAAGCTGAAGATATTATGCTGGCCGAGAGGTTAGTACATACGGTCAAAGGGGTATCGGCAACAATCGGAGCTGACGAGCTGGCAAAAGTTTCGCAACCGTTGGAGTCGGAGCTTCGCAGCGGTAATAAAAATATTGATGACAAGTTATGGAATGACTTCTGGGATAACCTGAATGGGATTCTCAATACAGTAAAACAACTGGAACCAGATGAAGGCAAGGGCGGGGGGGGAGAGTTGGACCTCACAAAAATCGAATTACCGCAGTCTCTTATCGATTCCATTAAAGAATATGTGGAGAATGGAATGCTTATGGAATTGGAAGAATATTATCCGCAGATGGAAGCAGTCGGACCCAATGGCCAGAATCTGGTTGCACAAATTAAAAAGATGGTCGGTCAATATGACGATGCAGGAATATTGAATCTATTAGAAACTATTGAAAATGGGGCGAAGGATTAGCATAGGTGTCGTATTTCAAGTATTTGATAAAATAAATTTCGAGAGAAAAATATAATGAATGATCAACTTAAAAACCAAAGGATCCTGATCGTTGATGACACACCGGAAAATATCGATGTCTTGATCGAGATTTTATCGGAATATAGGCGAAGCGTAGCCACGAATGGGGAGAAGGCATTGCAAATCGCAGGCTCTGGTAATCCGCCTGACTTAATTTTACTGGATATCATGATGCCGGGAATGGATGGTTACGAAGTTTGCCAAAAGCTGAAATCCGAGGAAAAAACCAAATCGATTCCGGTTATTTTTCTCACCGGCATGGCTGACGAAGAAAGTGAAAAGAAAGGGCTCGAACTTGGTGCTGTGGACTATATAACCAAGCCAATCAGCCCACCCATCGTACTGGAACGAGTCAAAAACCATTTGTTGCTGAAGTTGGCCCGTGAAAACCTGGAAAATCAAAATGACATATTAGAAGAAAAAGTAAAAGAACGGACAAAAGAGCTGGCCTTAACTCAGGATGTTATTATTTTCAGTATGGCAGTGGTTGCGGAATTCCGCGACCCGGAAACAGGCGGGCACATTAAACGAACACAGAATTATATCAAGGCTCTTGCCTCACAATTGCAAAATTATGAGAAGTACAGCCCCGATCTGGATGATCAGGCAATCGAGCTTTTATACAAATCCGCACCCCTCCACGATATCGGGAAAGTAGGTGTTCCGGACAGCATATTGATGAAGCCCGGAAAACTCACAGACGAAGAATTCGACGAGATGAAAAAGCATCCCACTTACGGGAGGGATGCTATTTCAAGTGCAGAAAAAATGCTGGGAGGAGAATCTACGTTTTTAAAATATGCGCGGGAAATTGCATACAGCCATCAGGAGAAATGGGATGGTTCCGGGTATCCCGAAGGGCTTAAAGGCGATGCTATTCCAATTTCAGCCAGGTTGATGGCTGTTGCCGATGTTTATGATGCGCTGATCAGCAAGCGCGTCTACAAACCACCTTTTCCCCACAAGGAAGCAATTGAAATAATTTCAGCCGGGAAGGGTAAACATTTCGACCCGGTAATGGTGGAGGCACTTTTAGAAATTGAAGATGCGTTTAGAAACATCGCCCTAGAATTCGACGACTCCTGATGTAGAAAGACCGATCTTCTTCATTTTGAGGCCAAATCTTGAGTGACAATATAAAAAACACACCATCCTAATTGTAGATGATGCTCCGGAAATTATCGAAGTCCTGAATGAAATCTTAAGCCAGGAATATAGGATTAAAATAGCTCTAAACGGGAAAAAGGGGCCACACTTAAATCTGACATAAGAGGCACTAAGGTTTTATTGGGGTAACTATAGGGGTAACTCCGAACATCCAACAACATAATTCCTTTATATTTCAATTAGATATGGTCTCTATTCGATTCCCCTTGGGGCTACTTACCTTCGCAGCAAGTGGGAGTCTGCGGTCAGCTGTGTATAATGGATTGATTGAAAAGGTGGCGTTTGTCCGTCTTATACTCACAAATAACGCCTTTTCGTTTGCTGAACAAGGACTTATTTGATAAGTGGAGTCATAGCGCGCAGCCCGGGTGGTTGCGTGTTTTTTTTCGTTCTGAACTGAACATATGCGATCTATCTTCGGCGGTGCCAGCCAACCAGCGCTTTCCCGTCCAACAGTGCTGCGCGGTACCGCTCCGGTTTTCGGTGATATAGCGGGACCAACCCTGAATGTAGGCGGCCCTATTTTTGACGCTGGATTGGCTGTCTACACCGCAGCTGTGGCACAGCATTGCGGCGGTAATTTCTGCGACATATCCTGATACCGTAATTTTTGGCAAAATGCCGCTGAGCACAATGCCTGCTTTCCTTGGCCTAAGATGGCTTCTCCACGGGTGCTATAGTCGGTGTACGGATTCAGATTGAGTCATTGCCATTTCTGTATCGAAGCGCACAAGTAAAGGTTCTGTGCCCCTGTTAGAAGACACTTCTGCGCACCAGGACTCAGCAAAGCGCGCCTGAATGGCCTCGATCCTTGCCGGATCGGGGGCCTCGTCATAGGGCCAAGCATTGTTTTCCAGGAACTCGGTGATTTCTCGCCACCAGCTACCGGCCGTGGCCGGGACCGTCGCGACATGCTCCCTGTCAATGGCCCGCTCAATCTTCCTTTTGACGGTTCCCAGGATGAGCGAGGCCTCTTCAGTGTCTTGATTTCATCATCTGAAAAGAACGGCCTAACGTTGGTAGAAAGCGCCTCCTTTTGTATCGTATTTTTAGCCGTTGTCAGTTTGCGCTGCAAGGTCGTAAAGCGATCCGCATTCCACTATTTCAGTGCCTTGATGATGTCGTTGCTGCCTGCCAGCGTTGCCTATCTCCTACCGCACGATCACTTGCAGAATTTGTGTCATGGCCGCGATGATCGCGCCGGGGGCTTTTTCGATTAACACCGCCTGGCGTTGTTCGAAATCAAAGGATTTCATCTGGTATGACAGGATTGCTCCCTCAGTCTCTGTGCCTTCAAGGACGACTTCCAGCCGCACATTGCGCACCGTGCTGGTAATCGGTGCCACGAGTGCAAATCCCGTGTGTTCGTTAAATGCCTTTCGGGAGACAACATAGGCTGGCCTGCGTTTGGTGATCTCCTTACCCACACTGGGCTCAAAATCCAACCAGATGATGTCGCCGCGATCAGGGGTGTACATCAGATTTCACTGCCCACACCGGAGGCATCGAGCCACTCCCGGTCCTCATCAGTAATCGCCAGGTTTTCTTTTGGACTGCCCGCCAGCAAATCCTCCAGCGTCAACTCAGCTTCCACCGGCGACAGGATGACCCTCCCCTCAACCACCTGCGCATCGAGCGCATCGCCGATTTCCAGGCCCGCTTCCTGCAGGATGTTTGCTGGGATGATGGTACCCGCCGAAT
Source organism: Halieaceae bacterium (assembly GCA_018657645.1). GTDB lineage: Bacteria > Pseudomonadota > Gammaproteobacteria > Pseudomonadales > Halieaceae > JBALVT01. Next base: position 4,931 of record JABHWT010000128.1, read on the forward strand.
TACCCCACTTACGTATGTTCGTGTGCATGATGACCTCCACCAAATTTGACAAGGTCTATACTACCACGACAGTTATACATAGTATAATTCCACCCTCGTCGCCCGCGGAGGTCCGGCCAGCGAACCCCTTCACGCTGCGGTGCAAAGTGGCGGACCCTGCCGGATGGCGGATCGCTTCAATTCACCAGCGCTGTCTGTTTTCGCCCCTGTAGATACTTGCCCTCGATCTCTGCGTAAATAAAATAGCGTAGTGTCCGGAGGAAGCCGATACACATGTCATACCATCGGTGAGCAGTGGGTGCCGGTGATACGGTGGCCAAACTGCCCAAAGCACGGTTCAATTTGCACTTTGTCGTCTATTACTCGCCCTTCCCTTCCAGGATAAAGGCGCGAGCCTTATAGGCCTGGTTCACTGCTGATAGGAACGCATCGCCCTTTTCGGCGATAAAGCGGGTCCAGCCCTGAATATACGCGGCGCTATTTTTGATGCTGGATTGGCTGTCTACACCGCAGCCGTGGCACAGCATTGCGGCGGTAATTTCGGCAACCAGCTCTTCCCTGGAATAGTCTTCTTTGCTCTCAAACCTGCCAGCATCGACGCCAAAACGGCACAGCCGCTGGGGATGTCCGGTGCTGTGTGCCAACTCATGGAAGTAGGTGCTGTAAAACTCGTCAGTCGAGTCCACCTCATCAACACCCGGCATTCTCACCCGATCCAGTGAAGGGATATAGGCCGGGCGACCCTGGCTCACGCGAAGGTTTTCGCGTTCAAGATAGGCTGCCGCCACTGACTCCGCATCCTGATCAATACGGTCTTTAAACCTCTACCGGACGAAAATATACTCTAAGCCTGCATCTCACTCTTCGGATTTGGCATCGAGTGTCGCCAAAAGGGACTCTAAATCCTCGCTGAACGCTTTAGTCAGCTGATTCAACGCACGGTGTTCGCCGGCCAAGACGGCATCAGACAGTGTAAAATAGTAATGGCCGAGCACATTCATGTGTTTATGTCGTAAAGGCGACAACATGGCGGAATCATGGTCCAGGATTGGCATTCCGTTTTGCTTCAAGTGGTCCAGCGCATCTTGCATGTAAATGGTATTCCACAGAACCACAGCATTGGTGACCAGGCCAAGAGCGCCCAGCTGATCCTCCTGTCCCTCGCGATAGCGTTTACGGATTTCACCTCGGCGGCCGTGGCAAATTACGCGCGCCAAATCATGCCGTTTTTCGGTGCGATTTAGTTGCCTGAGTATACGCCTCCGGTAGCCCTCATCGTTCACATAGTTGAGCAGGTAGACAGTCTTATTAATACGCCCCGCCTCCATGATTGCCAGGGTCAGACTTGATGGTCGTTCGCTTTTAAGCAAAGAACGGATGAGTTCCGAGGCCTGAATTGTGCCGAGTTTCAATGAGCCGGCAATGCGCAGCATGTCATCCCAGTGGTGTTCCGCACGCTTGGTGTTCATACAGTTTCTCGCCAGCTCATCGAGTGGACCGTAATTGGCATCTTGATCGACACGCCAGAACCGCGCTTCGCCGGCATCCGCTAGGCGCGGCGAAAATTGATAACCCAGTAACCAAAACAATCCAAACACTAAGTCACTGGCTCCACTTGTATCCGTCATGATTTCAGTCGGACGCAATCCAGTCTGCTGTTCCAACAATCCCTCCAAAACATAGATGGAATCGCGGAGCGTACCGGGGATAACAATGCCGTGGAAGCCAGAAAACTGATCCGACATAAAGTTGTACCAAGTAATCCCGCGACCGCCCTTCGGAAAATATTTGGGGTTTGGACCAGCGTGAATGGTTTTTACCGGCGTGACAAAGCGCATGCCGTCAGCCGAAGCGACTTCTCCACCGCCCCATAGCCTCGCGAGGGGGAGCGTTGACTGATAATCCACCAATCGCGCATTAGCTCGAATCAAGGTATCCGCACGCAGATAATTTTGCTTTACCCAACTAAGTCGATGACGCGTTAGTGCCGGTACTTGGTCTTGAATCAAAGGTTCGATTCCGATGTTGCAAGCTTCAGCGAGTAATACTGCACAAATGCTGATGGGTAAATCAGTGACTCTGGCATTGGCTTCGCTCACGTGTGTAAACTCGTCAGCAAACCCCGTGAGAGCATTAATTTCCAGTACCATTTCGGTAAGATCGACTTTCGGCAACAAGTTGCCAACATGTTCCCTGAGCGCGATAAGGCTGGCAGGTTCGTCGACTTTGTCCAGGTTGGTGATCGTCAGTGTCGGCCGATCCCCACTATCATCAACACATATCGCGTCATTTTCGCCAAAATTGTCGGCGACCTTCTGATAGGTTGTGTCAAGCTGATGGGTCAGTTTTCCTATCGCCTCTTTGCCGTCGACAGGATGCCCAAGTGAACGGCAGACTTGAATGCGGTGGGAATGCCATTGTGGGCCCGCGAGCAATTTCTTCCGTGGATCACCCCAGCGATCGCTGTTATTAACGTACACGTCCCTGCGGCGCAAACTGTCCTGCAATTTGTCGAGAAAGCACAACGTGTAACCGCGTCTAGTCGCCCTCCCCTGTTCATCAAACACCAACCGTTGCCAGGGTTTGCTGATGATCTCTAGCGGCGCATCCTCCAAGGTCTCTTTGCGCGTTGGACCAAGCTCACTCAGATAATTGAGCACGTCCTTTGTACTCTCCCCAGCCGGCGCGCACTCGAACCGAATGTTATTCAACAAGGTCCGTAGAAAGAGTTTCACGCGCCCGTACTGCTCTACCATCTCCTCACGAAACTGTTCTCCTGGGGGCCGCACGAGTTCGTTGACCATGGCGACCGACTGTTCGAGGTGTTGCTTGGGTACACTCGCATAGATAGTGGCGCGCAATTGATCATCGTCCACTTCCTCATTGAGCACCAACGCACAGACCTGGGATAACGTCAGCGCCGATTTGTCCAAATCCTTTAACGTACGTAGTCGATTATTCTTTCCGAGCCGTTTGGCCTTACCAGCAATGTCAGTGATGAGCAGGTCCAACACATCCAGCGCATCGTCCAGCGCGTTAATCTCAAACGCCTTCACAAATGCAACCAAGGTTCCGGTCCTTTTGTCATCGGGCATCCGTGCGATTTGCCATTGGGAAATGAGGCCCGCTTGTCGCGCGATGGTCTTTATCCGTATGGGCGGGATACGAGAAAAGTCGAGGTTCTGCACCCCAAAAGCCCGCAATTCACAGTAGCGGTTAATCGCTCCGACGAGGGACGGCCCACTGATGGTTACAGGGCCCTTTCGATAACGGTCGAAGGGAGAGACACGGTGGCCCTCCGGCACCACGACAAGGACATCAAGCGCTGTTTTCAGCTCTGGACTGGGCAGCGATGCGAGTCGTCTCCATAATTGATTCGCGGCCCGCTCGCGAATTTCCATAATGAGTCGTTGCAAGGTCGTCGCGCCTGGTAGTAGTACTTTGTGTTGAATAAGCCAAGCTGTGCTCATGTCAAACATCAGACTCGGGCGCTCATCACTGATCCAGGCCCGGCTGTAGAGAAAACGGCTCAACCGGAAACGCCAAGGCGGCGTATTGAAGTCCTGGTAGCCATAGTGTTTTTGTATTTCCGCCCGATGAACTAGGCGCGTGGCACTGCGATTCACGTAGTTTCGGAGACTATGAACATTGTCAATTTCAAGCTGAATGGCGACAAAATTCAACACACTACGTGGTACTTGCGTAGGCTCCGATAAAAACGTACCTAGAAAACGCGCGGTGGTCAGTTGCAACGCGAAACCCAATCGGTTCGCGTCACCACGGCGGTTCTTGATGAAAGTGCGATCTCTGTCGTCGAGGTGGAAGTAGCGCTGGAGCTGAGTTTCATCCAGCTCACCCTCGAAGCGCGCATACTGACGACGTTGCGTCTCGGTTAGGAATTCTCTAGGCATTTCATTCTGACCTGCGCAAATACTGGTGAAAGGATTCGCGGCCTAAACCGAAATTGCGAGCAATCTGCGTTTCTGCCCGCCAGCGGTAGTGCGTGATTCAACGTTAGCAGTATTAGTACCCGACAATGCGCGTTTCCGACCACGGTACACGCCTGGTTGCCCCGCTGCGGCCATCACATGCTTCCACGAAATGTGAGGCCAGAGTCTAGGAGCCTGACAAATGAGCGTCAATAAGTGGTGGCTTGAGCTCTATCTTGACTCTCTGCGGTGGTATTGCGGGACGAACTGGTGAGGAGTACTGAAAATAGGCAACTTGAAAACCGCTGAGCGGAGATTTGGGAGGCTTAGAGTATATTTTCGTCCAGTTGTGGCTCAAAGACCTATCCCTGTAGTCCAGCTGAAAAATTTGGGACACTTTATTAGTCAGATGGACAAAGGAACAGGCTTCAAGCTTGGATTGGAGGGGGATCAATGTTCAGGTTGGAAAACGGCATTTCTAGCTTCCCAGGAATTCAGCTACGCCGAAACAGTGTCTCAGGCACGGAAAAGGCTCGGTGTGGGAGATTTACTGGTTTTCGAGGTCCTGTACTAGATATTCCATTTGGGCTTAACGTAACTCAGCGAACAAACCTTGCGATGACGCCAATCACTTCCGAGAGGTCATCGAGGCCGCCAGAGAGGCCTCCAGGTCCGGCAAAGTCATGATCGAGGGCGTCAAGGTACCGAAACGGACTTCCGACGAATCCAGGCATATGGAGGCACTTCTGAGGAACAAAATCGAAAAATTGAAGAAGAAACTGGACGAGGTTCGGCAGGAAAATTCCAATTTGAAAACAGCACTTGAGAAGGAGCGCGGCCGATCCGAGTACTACCGTAGGAATCGGATCGAGGCTGGATCAGATTAATTGTATGCTCGTTGCAGAGGATCTGGCTTGACACAGGATACATGCAATTTGTGCTGCATCTCTTTGATATTAAGGCGATTACAGCCCCTGGTGAGCATACATGTTAAATAGGGGTCGAGGCGATTCAGAATGTCCTCAGGCGCCTGTGGCATTTTTTTGTCAGCGCCTGTTAAGGCTTTCTTGGCCCAAACCCTGAGAAGCCAATTTTTCATGCCAACGAATAGCACGCAGGTTCAGGTCGCAAGATAACGTTGCATTCACCCCCCTCTCGTTGACTCCACAAGACTGTAAATCTGGATCATCAGGTCATCGTCTGTAATTCCGCTGCTAGTAAACTCGCCCGCACTGATCAATTGATACAGGGCAGATAGATGAAGCAACTGAGCGGACAAGATAATTCATTCCTGGAAATTGAAGGCATTGGCCTTCCACAGCATATTTCCAGTGTTGCCATCTACGACCAATCCACCGCACCGGACGGCAAAGTCCGCTTCAAGGAAATCATCGCTCATCTCGAATCACGGTTGCATCTATCTTCCCTCTTTCGCAGCAAACTGCAGCATGTGCCGATGGGCCTGGATCGCCCCTATCTGGTCGATGATCCGGACTTCGACCTGGAGTACCACGTCCGACACATTGCCCTTCCCAAGCCCGGCGACTGGCGGCAGTTATCCATATTGCTGGCGAGGATCAATGCCCGCCCACTGGATCTCACACGCCCCCTGTGGGAAATGAATGTGATCGAAGGGCTGGACAATATTGACTCAGTCCCCAAAGGGAGTTTTGCCCTGTTGATCCGTATTCACCACTGCGTGATGGATGGAGTCAGCGGCGTAGAGATGATGGCAGCTATTCACGATTTTGGGCCCACGCCGCGCCAGATAGAACCGGAAGAAGTCCGCGTGATAGAAGCACCTAAATCGGATGCCGCCATGTTGGGTCGAGCCTATCTCAATGCCTTTCGCAAGCCCAGGCGCCTGTATCAGCTCGGCAGGAAGATGCTGGGAAGCAGCGAAGCCAGCGTGCCACACTTGAGCAAGATCGCACCGAGGCAGCCAGGCGCACGGTCACAACCCGGTTCAACGGCGAGATTTCACCCCACCGTGTTCTCGGCGCCACAACATTCGACTTTGGCGAAATCAGGGCTATCAAGAATACCCTGGAGGGGGCGACCATAAACGACGTCATGCTATCCATTACGTCCGGCGCCTTGCACAAATACCTGAAGGCAGAGGGAGAGCTACCCGAGGAAGCCCTGACCTGCGGCTGCCCCATCGATGTGCGTAAAGAAGGAGAAAAAGGCACCGGTGGCAACGTCATCGGCTTCATGGGGGTCAACCTCTGCACCGAGCATGAAGACCCCTACGAGCGCTTCAAGGCAGTTCACAAGGCGGCGCTGGACGCCAAGGCGCACGCCCAGGCATCCGATGTGCGAACTAATATGGAAATCATAGATACTGTGCCTGGAGGTATCATGACCGCCGCCATGCGGGTCACTACTGCCATGGGCATCAACGCTACCCCCTTCAATACCATGCTGACCAATGTGCCGGGACCGGCCAACCAGCTGTTTTTTGCCGGCGCCCAGGTTGTCGAGGGCTTCGGTATCGGCCCGCTGGTACCCGGCGTCGGGCTCTTCCATACAGCCTCCAGTTCCGTGATGAACAAGGAAGGCAAGATCAACCTGAGCTTCTGGGCCTGCCGCGACATGCTGCCCAATCCGGAGTTTTACCTCCAATGCATCGAAGAGTCCTTCATAGAACTCCAGGCAGCAGCGAAACCCGCTGTGAAGCCGAAGAAGCCGCGGCGCAGGCCCCGTAAGTCCAGTTAGTCCACCAACTAACAGGTACGCCCCCGGTTGCCTGAGGGGCTAAATGCTCTTGTCATAACACGAGGTATTTCTTATTCTAAACCCTATTGAATGTGAGGGGTTTACCATGGCGGACAGCCGCAAGAAGACAAGCCGCAGCCGGGCCCCTGAATACTTCCTGCCGGTAGCTAAACTCTACCAACTGCTGGACTATATCCAGGTTACCGACCTCGATGCCAAACAGCTCTGCGCCAATGCAGGGCTTGACATCACCAAGCTGGCCAACAGTTCCCCCGATCAGGAATTTCCAGCCATCTATTACTCGAACCTCTACCTCGAAGCCGTCAAGGCCATGGAGGCACGACACCCTGTGGTGCCCTGGGCGGCTGGCATGGGGACCGAAGTATTCAGAATGCTGTGGTGCACAATCATCCATTGTAAAACGCTGGAGGAGGCCCTGAAGCGGGCTGAAGAGTTCCATCACGCGGTCCAGCGATTCAGCGGTCACCAGCTCAGCTTGCACCAGAAGGGTGACCTGGCAACCGTAGAATACCGGCTGGATATCGCCATGGCCCTGCCTATCTGCGCCCCACCGGAGTGGGAGCGCGCGCTTTTTTTGGATGCAGTCGCACAGTCCTCAGGGCTGCGCACCTGGTGTTCGATGCTGGGCTGGCTGGTTGGGCGCAGCCTGGACATCAGCGAGGTCAAAGTGGCCGCTCCCCCTGTTTCGGATGAGTATCGCACCATGCTGGAGCAGCACTTCAATTGCCCGGTGGAATTCGGGGCGGAGACCACCAGCCTGTCCTTCCCTGCCAACCAGCTGGAACTCAGGGTCGTGCAAACGCCCTACTCACTTGAACACCTCCTTGGGCACGCCGTCTACCAGTACTGGATGGAAGATCCGAACTCCGGTAGTACCACCCTCGCCATCCGATCTCTTATACGTGGCGCCCCAGAGGGGCAGATGCCCAGTTTCGAGCAGGTGGCCGACCGGCTACATATGTCTACTTCCACACTCCGCCGCCGCCTGATGGAGGAAAACACCACCTACCAGCAGTTGAAAGACGAGTGTCGCGAGGCCGCAGCCATCGAATACCTGGTCCAGCGACAGCTGAAAATCCATGAAATCGCCACCCTGCTCGGTTTTTCGGAAGCAGCCTCCTTTGTGAGGTCATTCCGCAACTGGACCGGAATGTCACCGAAAGAATACCGAGACGCCGCCCTCGAACTCGCGATTTCCTAGGCCCTGTTGTTGCTTTAAGCCCACGATTCTGGACTCACTTATCCGCAGAATTGAATCAATCCGTCCTGTATAGAAATTAAGCCATCCCTATACTTATCCAATGTCATGCCCATTGAGCTGAATTGGAGTACCGGATGGACTACCAGCACATCAGAATTGAGCGTAATGATCACCTGCTCACCATTATTATTGACCGACCAGAGGTCCTCAATGCTGTCAGCCCCGTCACCAACTTCGAGTTGGATCACGCCTTTGACACCTTTGAAGCCGATGAGTATCTCTGGGTCGCTATCATCACCGGCGCCGGCGACAAGGCTTTCTGCACCGGTGGCGATATCAGTGCCATGGTGGGCGCCACCGAAGAGGGAGATTATGACATTCCGGAAAATGGTTACGGCGGCCTGACCAACCGCCGCTGCTGTTACAAGCCAATCATTGCTGCTGTGAATGGCATGGCCTTCGGCGGCGGCTTTGAGATAGCACTGGCAGCGGACATCATCATTGCCAGTGACCAAGCCAGCTTCGGGCTCCCGGAGCCAAAGATCGGCAGCGCGGCAGTCGCGGGAGGCATCCATCGTCTGGTGCGGCAAATCGGACTGAAATCCGCCATGGGCCTGTTGCTCACGGCTGAAGCCGTGGATGCGCAACGAGCCCTGCAACTGGGGATAGTGAATGAAATCGTCCCGGCTGGCGATGTGCTTGAGGCCGCAAAGCGCAGCGCTCGGAAAATAATCAAATGCGCCCCCCTGGCGATCCAGGCCACCAAACAGTGTGCGGTAGAGGGATTACACTTGGGCAGTTTCGAAGATGCCATGCGCGCCCAGCAGGAAGGTGATTTCGAGGTGCTAGAGAAAATGATACGCAGTGAGGATATCCAGGAGGGGCTAACTGCCTTTATGGAAAAACGCCAGCCGCAGTGGAAAAACAACTAGTGTAGGTCGTCAAACAGTTTGTAACTTATTAAGTTTCTCTCTGCCGCGCTTCACTTTCTCCAAAATGTCACTCGCGGACTTGGTCCAGATGTAAGGCGCTGGCGCTTCATTATGTGTCTCAATGAACGTCATGACC
>JABHWT010000100.1 GCA_018657645.1 Halieaceae bacterium
CCGGGTTAAAAAAGAATTCCCTGTTCGGTAATGAAGTAGTGCAGGAACAGGAGGATATTCAGGCCTTTTGTGACAAAATTGAGGCCGGTCGCGCCGGTCTACTGAGCAATGACTTTATGATTATTGCCAGAATCGAGAGCCTGATTCTGGAGCGCGGTATGGACGATGCGCTGACGCGCGCCCAAGCTTACGCGGGAGCCGGTGTGGATGGCATAATGATTCACAGCCGTAAAAAACAGGCCGACGAAGTCATTGAGTTTGCTCGTATGTTTCGCCAAGACTTTAGCGATATACCGCTGGTCTGTGTGCCCACAAGCTACAACCAGATTACCGAGGACGAATTAGCGGCGCATGGGTTCAACCTGGTCATTTACGCCAATCATCTGTTGCGTGCGTCATATCCAGCAATGAACAAGGTGGCTCACACTATCTTGCAGCAGGGCCGCTCATTGGAGGTAGACAAGGACCTCATCAGTATTAAAGAGATATTAGAGCTCATCCCAGGTACCCGATAATGGTTGAACCCGATGCCTTTTTAGACAGTCTGCATAATCAGGGCATCCAGTTCTTCACCGGCGTTCCAGACTCCTTGCTGAAGAATATGTGTGCTTGTCTATCGTTCAGGCTTCCCCCAATGCAGCACATTATCGCCAGCAACGAGGGCTGCGCGCTCGCGCTCGCGATGGGGCACTATCTTGCGACAGCGCAACCCGCTTTGGTCTACATGCAGAACTCGGGCCTTGGAAATATAGTCAACCCCGTTACCTCTTTGGCTGACCCGGAAGTCTACGCTATCCCTATGCTCCTGTTGATAGGATGGCGTGGTGAAATGTTAGACAGCGAAACCCAGGTGCCTGACGAACCACAGCACCGCAAACAGGGCAAAGTCACATTACACCAACTCGAAACTCTGGACATACCGTATCGCATTCTTAGTGGCGACACCTCCGACCTGGACAGCCTGCTAAAAGGCTTGATGGATGAGGCACATGCCAGGTCGGGGCCGGTAGCCCTGGTCGTTCGCAAAAACAGCTTTGCCCGCTACCAGGCACAGGCGTTGACCCAGAATCCACTATGGCCCACTCGCGAGCAAGCCATCGAGTTAGTACTATTGTCAACGAACAGTGACGCCGTGGTTGTCTCAACCACAGGCAAGGCATCGCGTGAAGTGTTTGAAATGCGCAAGGCCAGCCAAAGTGGTCACCACAGAGATTTTCTCACAGTAGGTGGCATGGGGTATGCCAGTCAGATAGCGGCGGGAATTGCGATAGCCCGGCCCGACAAGCAGGTGGTGTGTATCGATGGTGATGGAGCAGCGCTCATGCACCTGGGTGGCTGCGCAACCAGTGCAGATTGCGCCAATCTATTGCACGTACTGATCAATAACGAGGCCCACGAATCGGTGGGCGGGCAGCCAACCAAAGGCAATGTGCTCAACTATTCTCAGCTGGCCGAGGATATGGGGTATCGGCATTGTTCACGGGTCGATAACCTCGCGACCTTGCAGGAGACACTGAATCAACTTATGGCCAGCGAGGGCTCTCGCTTTGTCGAGGTTCGTTGCCGTGTTGGGTCGCGAGCAGAACTGGGAAGGCCGGATCGCAGCCCGAGAGAAAATAAATCAGACTTTATGCAATTCCTCGGAGCGTCCAATGACAGATGAGAACCAGACTATTGCTGCACTTACCAGGCGTCGCAATAACGATAAGCACCTCTTTACCGCCGGACCCGCCAGCCTGCTGGCAGAAAATATCACCGGCCTGCGCCCCTGCTTTGGCCGCGGAGACGAGGATTATGCCGGCCTGGCTTCACAGGTTCTCACCACCCTGAAATCCATGTCCGGACACGAATATATTGTGCCTATGCAGGGCTCTGGCAGCCTTGCACTGGAAATCATGGCGCTGAATTTTCTATGTGGAAGAGTACTCATCCTGTCATCGGGTTACTATTCGGAGCGCCTTCACGATCTGGCTCTGTCAGCACAACGACGCATGAATGAGATCAGCGACGTGACCACCATGGATTGGACTGCCATGGCGGACGCCGCTGGCAAATATGACTGGGTCGTCGCCTGTTACACCGAAACCAGCACAGGCACCCTGCTACCTATTGAGGAGTTAAGACAACTCGCAGACCGGCTGGGCGCAAAACTGATGCTGGATGCCACCGCCTCCATCGGCTTGGAAACACAACACGAGCTGGCCGATGTCATCAGCTACAGTTCCTGCAAGGGACTGTTCGGATTAACCGGCGCGGCTTTTATCGCCTACCGGGAAGCGCCAACAGTGATACCAGATTCCTTTTACCTCGACCTTGCCAATCATCGAGACAAGAAAATGACGGGGCCCTACCATGCCATTGCGTCGCTGGCTCACGTATTACCACGGCACGAGCATTTTCGCACCGCCGTGATTACAAACAAGCAACGCTTTTCCGAGCGCATGACAAACTACCTCACGCGGCCATTGGAACGTCAACCCCAATTATGCACCCATGTCAGTTGCATAATAACAAGCCCCGATCCCCGGGCGGTGTTATACGCATCCAGGAGCAACCAGGGCGGCAGTGTTGTGTGCCACCTAGGAGAGGTACACCTGGGTGAGCAGGCAAGGGGTGATATTCTAAGCGACCTGGAAATTCAAGCATGAAACGCATAATGGTCGACATGTCTGCCACTCTGATTCATCACGGCCATATTCGTTTAATGCAAGCAGCCAGCGAATATGGTCGGGTAATTATTGCCCTAACCACCGACGATGAAATACAAAGCAAGAAGGGCTACACACCAGAACTCAGCTATGCCGAGCGCCTTGAGATAGTGTCCGCCATAAAATATGTTGATGAGGTAGTGCCCAGCCCCTGGCTAATTGATGAGTCCTTTCTCGATCAACATAATATCGACCTCCTGGTACATGGCAGCGATAATTCCAATCCTATTTCGAAGGATAGATTATTGCTTCTTCCTCGGACCGAAGGCGTAAGCAGCTCAGACTTACGGCAGCGGGTTGTCCATGCTCTGAAGCAGATTTCTGCACTTAATTCGCCGGCGTAGTTTCACCGGCAAGATGGCAACAATCTATCCCAGGAGCCCCAGAGTGGGTAAGCGTCAGTATGGTGGGGTGCTACTTGTAGATGAATACGTTATAGCGAAAACTGCTATTGATGTAGCCTGGAATGTCCTGATCTTCGATCTTTAATACAAGCCCCCTGGATTTTGCCCAGGTCTCAAACCAGTCTTTATCGAAAAACAAATGGTCTAATCCATCGTATTTCCTCTCGTATTCCTCCTGGCTCAGTGCATCGCGCCGTGTAGTCAATGCTTCCTCGCGCTGGCTGAGATCATTAATGTCCAGAACGGCTATGCATCGCCTGGCGCACCGGGCCATTTTATCTAATACGGTCTCGGCATACTCCAAAGACGGAAAATACTGAAACACACTATTGGAGAAACATAGGTCGTATAATTTATCGGTTTGTACTTTACTCGCCTCCCCCACCCAAAAGTTCATTCCCGGCATCGCCTTTTCAGCCAACTCGACAAGTGGTCTTGAATAATCAACTCCGGCGACACTGTGCCCCTGTTGATACAGGGGGTAAAGAAAGGCACCCGACCCACAACCAATTTCGAACATAGACTCGGTGGCTCGAACATCCAGCTTCGCGCACACGGCATTGACATACTCCACCCAGCTACCCTGGTCGAATTGCCCCGCCCCAGTATCGAAGCCATCGGCTTTGATTAATTGATCAAGCGTTGGGCTCTCCGGGCTGCTCGATCTCTTGTTCCAGATTTCCTGCCACTTATTCATATGCCTTGAACTCCCATTTACGCCAGGCGCGAGCACGTACCTTTTTTCAGCATCTTCTTCCCTAGCCGCCCCAGGTAAAGCGAGGCATCCCCCATTATAAACAGGAAATCTCCATCTTGGAGCTCGTCATCCAGCCATTTTTCGAGTTCATCCAGATCGTCACTATGTTTCACAAAAACCGAGGCGTCCGAAAGGCCATCGTGAATATGGTAGGCAAAGTTTCCCGTTGTATACAGGCGATCAACACCACTCGCGTTAACAAGCTCCGCAATCTCGTTGTGTTGGGTTTTAGTGAACTCGTCATCGACCTTAGTCGATGAACCTCCCAGCAGAAAGACCTTACGCCCAGTGAAATTAAAACGCTTCAAATCGGCAAATGCCGAGCGAAAACCCTGAATTGCTCCTCTTGGAGACTGATCATAGAAAATGAAACTTCGGGTTGATGATGCCACTTTAAAAATGCGCCCCATCGACTCGAATGTGTCCAGTGGTTTTGCATAGGACGCCATTGCCTGCGGCATGTTAAAGCCCATTTCTCGAACCGTGAGCAATAATCCGACACTTTGCGCCGGCGCGTGTTCCTGAAAGAGAGGCACTGTGTAATGGTAGTTTTCACCGGCGATCCTGGCCTGGACATCCCATCTGAAATTCGCTGGATCATAGGATGCCGAAATGAGCCGGGCGTAAGCCTCTTCGTGTCGCCCAAAAGTCAAAATAAGCGCGTCGGGTCGCCGTTCCAATATTGCCTCGCGCAAACCGGCATAGAGCTCCGCATCGCGATTGATAATGCAAAGACCTCCCTGACGTAACCCCTCGACCACTGCACTCTTTGCAGCAATGAGTGTCTCCACACTGCCGTGGATATTCATATGGTTAGGGGCAATATCGGTAAACAGGCAAATATCTGGATTAACCGCCGTCCCGCGGTAAACGCCGGCTGACGGCGAAGCTCCTACTGCAACCTCGATTATTTCTGCCTTATCCTGTGGTCGAAGATTAAGAAGCGATCTGAGTGTAGGCACCCTGGTGTTGGTACTGTTGAGAGTGGCGTGTGCGGGGACTTGATCGGTCAAAATATGATGCAGAATGAACTTTCCACCCGTTTTGCCAACGGTTCCAGTGAGTAAGACCGCTTTGCAATCGACCCCCTGGCGACTTTGCACAGCTATTGTCCTCATCTGGTCATCTACGTTATCTACTTGAAGCACCGGTACCGTGCAATTGGTAATATATTCCTCGCGGTCCAGAATAATAGCGCGTGCACCGCGGTCCTCTGCTCGTTTGAGTTCGGCTGCCACATCCTTTTTCCCTTTGATCCACTCCGAAATAACAGCAAAATAAAGGTTCCCCTGGCGCACAGTAGTGTGTGATCCGGCTCCGGTAAAATGAACAGGCAAATCTTTATTATGCCAGGTGCCACCCGTCCATTCAGTGAGGTGTTCAGAGGTCGCGTAAATTTCGGCATAGTTATCGAGCTTACTGCCAAAGTCTTTGCTGAAATCAGCAAATTCCAATGTTGACTCCTGGTTCAGTTCATCGACAGAAAAACCGTACAGTTCGGCTCGGGGGTCGGTAATCAGCTTCATTGTATTTTCGATCCCGGTTTTTATCTCATCGACAAACTGAGCAGCAGTGAGTTCGACATCGAGATTTGGGTTATACAAAATAGCGGGTGGGAACCCATGAAACATCAGCAGATGATTGAGCAGCAGACAGGCTATTGCTCTGCAATTACCATCGGCGAACGGATGCAACAAATCCATCTTTCTTGCAAAGTCAGAAAACAGCAGAAGCTTTTCATCATCTTCTTTCGCCAGCTTAATATCGCGATTGAATGTGGAAATAACCTCCTCAAGTCTAGCGATCAATTTGAGCTGAACAAAATGCTTGGCATAATAAAATGCTTTTGCATTTGTCTCTTTGGCCAGTGCCTGGGTTAAATCCGGCTTGTCTTTTGGGTACCAGGGGCGATAGTTGACCCTTTTCCCACCCTCGATTGCCGACAACAGAGTGTCGATATCAAGTTCACTTGCGGAGCGAGCAAACTCGCTGGTATTGAACATGGGCGAGTTATCATTGCCTCGTATACGAAACAGGTCTTCAAGCGAGGCGCGTGTAGTTACGCTCTTGCTCAGAACAAAGCCGGCATTTAGAAAACGAATCTCTCCCGCCTGGGTTTTAGGGTTTTTGGTTATAACATTGAACATGCATGCACGATGCAAGCCCATAAGGTGTACCAGAGTGACACCACCCGTCAAATCAAAGTTGTCAAGCATGTATTCGAAGCCACGCAGCATGGCCTGTGTTGATCCACTTTCATTTTCTTCGTAGCCAACCCAACCTCGATACTTCTGATGAAAACGACCATCGACAAAAAAGCGAAACAATTGACGCCTATCGAACTGCTGCAAGTATCTTACGCCGGACATGAGATATTCCTCTGGTTACTCTCTGCGGGATTTAGTAAAAAAAGGCGAAAGTTACAACCCTCGTTTCGCTCAATTTACTATGAGTTGGCGGCCCGTAGCAATCGCCCTGGTAGCTATATGTAGCAACTGCTCGATTTATGAGCAGAAATAATTGGCCCGCTTGCAAAGAATTACTGCCAACGTCCAATCCAGCGTCCACTGAGTGCGCCGTCAATATTGGCCTACTTTTCCATTTTTAGCAGTTCACGCACCTTTAGTCCCACCTGTTGCAGAGTGAAGGGCTTGGTCAGGTAAACGTCAGCACCCAGGTCAAACGCACTCTCTACATCGCCGAACTTGTTTTTGCCGGTCAACATGATCACAGGCGTGGTCTTTGTTTTGCTCTCTCGCCGAAGGCGAGCCAGAACCTCATCGCCCTGAATATCCGGCATCATCCAATCGAGGATAATCAAATCAGGGTTATGTTCTTTTGCCTGCAACAGGCCCTGTACGCCATTTTCAGCCTCGACCACATCAACAGCTTCATGTGTTACCAACCGTGCTCTGAGCTGTCGTCTTAGGCTGGCGTCGTCATCAATCACCAGTATTAGCGGTCTCGCACGAGAAAAAAGCACCCGAATTCTCCTCTAGTGGCACCTATAAACACAATGTTTCCAGAGCTGGAAAAAACGCTCCAACCTTGTATCGGGACAATTTACAACGAACTGCTAGTGGCTGGCAATTATCTCAGGGCAAATGGTGTGCGCTGGGCGTTAGCTGGAGTGAGTGAAGGAACAACTGCCCTCCTTCTACAAACGAGCCTGGAATCTGGACCAATTCAAATACTTCACATTTCAAGCTACTTGCCGGAGCCACCCGAGCCTCAACAGACCACTAACGCGGTACGGACTGCTTCTCGAAGCCAAGCTAGATTGTAGGGGGAATACATGAGATTATCCGGCTGCTCCAGCATCGAGTAAAATCCCTATGAATGTCACCTGTGCCAAACCAGAGCTGCGCTTAAACCCGCTACTTATTTACATCATGCTCATAGCCTGCTGTATACCGCCGCTTCAGGCAGCCAATATGGCGCCCAAAAATCCCTATCTAGCCGACTCTACCAACGCGATGGCGCACAATGATCCCTCCCAGCAGGATGCGGTCCCCCACCGGGGACCCGGTGGTCCTTCGCGTATTCTCTACAGTGATGAAATTGAGTACAACCACGTGGGTCCCGCCCATTTTGGCACGCTAACCTCCGGCATCTATGCCGACGGTCGCCGTGTATTCTGGGGAAATGGCATAGACCGGATAGCCAAGGTAGACCACGAGACTTATGAAATTCTTGACGAGTACTTTTTCCCTGGAACAGAGACCTTTACCAGCGAGCGAGCTGAAATATCCATCGCCGAATTCAATGCCAGTAATGATGGTATTAGGGCCATATACCGCTCGTATAAGGAGATGAGCAAGCTAAAAAACCTGGCCAATCTATACACCTTACTGGACAGGGACCACAATTATTATATCGGCAGTAAGACAGGGTTAATTACTGCCTATAGCGATGAGGACCCGCAGGATTCCCGGTCAAAAATTGTGAAAAAAGCCACTTTTCAATTGCCGGCAGAGGCCACCGGCCATATGGTGGGTATCAGCATGACCTACGATGGCTGGCTGATTACCATCACCGAGCACGGCTACGTTGTGGCTTTCAATCGAGATTTCAGCGACTATCGCATGATCCGAGTGAAGCACAGTGAGGGCGCCCAGAACAAGGCCACCGGCCCTACCGGCAAGGGATGGATTCGCAATGCTCCCGCCATTGATCAAGCGGGTGGTATTTATATCGCGTCACAGGATCATATGCACAAAGTCGTATGGACAGGCGATCAGCTCAGCAATGACGAGAAAGATGGAGCCTGGACAGCCAGGTATTTAAATGGTCTGGGCGAGGGTACCGGCGCCACCCCATCACTCATGGGCTTTGGTAGCGAAGACCAATTCGTGGTGATTACCGATGGTCAGGAGTTAATGAATGTCGTGCTAATGTGGCGCAATGGGATTCCTGAGGAATGGGTTCAACTGGAAGACGCCCCCGATCGTCGTATTGCAGGGCAGATTGCCGCAAATATGGGCAATCCGGAACTGCGCTCTATTCAGTCGGAACAATCAGTCGTTGTTGCCGGGTACGGCGCTCTGGTTGTCAACAATATCCCACGCAATATCCCCTGGTATCTGCCGAATCAGGCAAGCACGCTGCTGATAAGTTTACTGGGCTCCAACCCGCGCTATCAGCCCTATGGCGTACAGAAATTTGAGTGGGACCCGGTTGCCGGGCAGCTTAAGCAAGCCTGGGTAAATTCGACTATCAGCTCCCCCAGTTGTGTACCGCTGGTCAGTGCCGGCTCCAGTCTGGTTTACCTGATAGGCGCCAGGGACAACCGCTGGACACTGGAGGCCCTGAATTGGGGCAGCGGCAGGTCCCGCTTCCACTATGTCATTGGTGACCAGCGCTATAATGTGCTGTTTTCTGGTGTCGGACTGGATGAAAATGGCAGAATTCACTACGGCACACCTTGGGGACGAGTTCGACTTTCACCCAAACGCCGCTAAAAGCCTGGTTTAAACAAGGCAAACTGGCTTACAGAATCGATCGGTACTAAAGTTCCGTTCAGAGGTCGAGAACACGGTGGATTATGGCGACAGTTTCATCGACATTCACCACCATTCCCTCGGGCTCCTCGTACGCGAATTTATCGGGTTCAACCGTCCAATAATCCAGACCCGCTGCCTGCGCCAGCCCCCAAAACATAGCACGTGAGTCCTGGCCTTCCCTGTACATTCTGTAAATTGGCAGGAACTCTATAATGTGTGCCCCGGGTTGGGCAAAGACAATATTGGCCATAGCCCCTCCATGGGGACCAAGAATAATCTTTGCACGCCTGAACCGCGCAACGTCATCCTGAACCTCCAGCATTGGCCCCTCAAATACTTCGAGTTCGAGCCCCGTTCCAGCTAATGCCTGCCTAACGCGTGCCAGTAGAATGTCCTGATTAGCGACCCTGCGCGAGAAGTTGTCCGGACGCTGCAGGAATATAACTCTATCCTGTTTCACCAGTTCCAAGAGCCCCAGGCGCCGCTGTATCGGTCTCAACTGATGGCGAGGATACATACCGATTTCTCCTAAGCTCGGCATGTACTGGGAATAAAGAACACTGTCGGCGTGGATCACAAATCCCTCTTTTGCATGGAGCGGCTTTTGCTCTATGCGATCGGAAAGACCAAGTTTGTCCCAGAACCACTGTGCCATTTTGCTACCCTTGTGGTGGCTGACTATTTTAAAATGTTCGAATTCGGGGGCTTCTAGTAGGTCGATCACACCGGCTAGTGTTGGCAGGACGTCCATTATAAAGTGCTGAAACGCTTCGCCGCCCCAGGCTGCAATCGAGATACCTGCATCAACGTGGCGAATGGATTGGGTCCCCGCGTATCCCTGCCAATCACTGCCCATCCACCAGCGACCGAATCTATAGTACCTGTCATCGTCAAATACCACGTTATCTCCGATAAAACCACCGGGTAAGTGCAGGAGAAAAGCGGTGCTAAGCTGGGGAAACCAACCAAACTTATCTACGTTG
Organism: Halieaceae bacterium; assembly: GCA_018657645.1. Classification (GTDB taxonomy): domain Bacteria; phylum Pseudomonadota; class Gammaproteobacteria; order Pseudomonadales; family Halieaceae; genus JBALVT01. The sequence goes on from JABHWT010000100.1 coordinate 9,856, forward strand.
TAGCGGATCGATCTTGGTCGCCGCATCACCGTTTTTATCTCGCGAGTACTGAGCAAATTAGCAGGGACTTCTGACAGCGAGTTGATGGTTATCTTTTGTCTATTATTGACCGTCTGTAGCAGTTCCTCAGTTTGCAACGCCCGTAGAGAAGGTAAACGCCCAAGCGGTACCCGACCCCATGGCTCAAACGGCAGATCACCGGCATCAGCATCCGTTTCGGCCCTGAGAGAACCTCTCCTCTTCACCTCCCGATGTGAAGCATGATCGGCTCCGGCAGGGGAAGTGACACCGACTGGCATCATGACGGAAGATTGAATATAGGTTCGATATAGCAGATCATCCGCCGACTCCAGGTGCCTGACCATTTCGAGGTTCTCGCGGATAGCGGGCAACATGGACTCGTACAGTGACTGATCAAGCATGTCGATGTTAAATTCATCGTCTAAAACAATAACGCCTTCGGGATTACATAATTCGTGTATACAATCAGACCCCCAGTATATGGGGACGGTTGCAGTGGCCAGGCAGTCAGTAAGCTTCTCGGTGTAATAGAACGGCGCCTGACAATTTTCCATGGCCACATGAAAGCGATAGGGGATCAATCCCTGGCTTTTGTCGGGGTGCGAGCCTAACCCGCCCATCCGCGGACTGCCACAAGCACCGCCAAACAAATCCAGCGTGTTCTTGAGATAACTGGCTACCTCGAGTCGATACCTGTGCCCCTCTACCATGTTCTTGTTCGAGGCGATCATCGAACACATTTTGTATTTCGAATGCATGGCGTACTGGTCTTCACGTATCCATGGCAAATTGCTACCCGCCGGATGGTAAACAAACCCAGGATGAATGGCACATTCCTCGCGATCAGAGGTTAGAATAAATTCGTATGCCTCCATGTAGCGATCTAGCTCCGAGTGTATGATGCCGCGGATATTCTGCCACCGGGTGACAGCAGGAGATTCATTGAGCCAGCCGATTTTTCGGCCGGGAGCTTCTATGGCGTCAATGATGCCCTCTTGAATACACACGCATGTATCAACCGTGGCCTGCGCAGGATCTGCGGTCCAATCAAACAGAATAGGTTTACGGCTGGAGTTTGAGGAAGCCTGCAAAGAAAAGGAGTTACCAATACCCAGTACTATATCGCGCAATATCGTGGCCCCTTATGCGTGCGCCTTTGTAGCTGCCATCATTGGTCTCGACACTGGATTGCTGGAACCCGTGCCGGTACATCATACATGACCCTTACCACTGGCTCAGTCGAGCAAGCAGGTCGCACACTCGGCAGGAGTAACCCCACTCATTGTCGTACCAGTTGAGCACCCGCAGATAACAGCCACTGGTTACACCGGTAAAGTCCGCATCGTATATAGACGAGTGAGAGTTGCCGATGATGTCTGATGAAACAATGGGCCGCTCGCTGAATTCCAATATGCCACTAAGTCGATCAGACGATGAGGCCTGCTTTACCACACTGTGCACGTTTTCCACCGTCACATTCTGGGCGAGCTTGGCAAACAGATCGACTACCGAGCCATCCGGGACAGGCACCCGCGCTGCAATGCCGTGCAAGCGGCCTTGCATCATCGGCAACACTACGCCCACCGCTTTGGCCGCACCGGTAGAGGTTGGAATAATATTCTCCGCTGCCGCCCTACTGCGCCGCCAGTCCGAGTGTGGTACATCGGCAAGACGCTGGTCATTGGTGTAGGCGTGCACCGTGTTAATCACGCCCTCAACAATACCGAAGTTCTCGTTCAGCACTTTTGCCATGGGTGCGAGACAGTTAGTGGTACAGCTGGCATTGGATATAATGCGGTGCTCGGGCAACAGACCATCCTCATTGACTCCCAGAACCACCGTATAGTCTATGGCATCGGAAGCCGGCACAGTCAAAACCACCCGCTTCGCACCTGCGTCGATATGTTGCTGTAGTTGTGCGCGCTTGCGGAAGGCGCCGGTGCATTCCACTACCGTGTCGATGTCCATATTCGCCCAGGGCAGGTCTGCCGGATTGCGCTCGCTAAGTAATCTGGCCCGGCCCTTGGGTGTAACAAAGTGCTCATCCTGTAAAGTCAGACTTTTGCCAAAAGGCCCCATGACCGTGTCGTAGTCCAGTAAATAGCGTAGGGCCTGGTGATCAAACAAGTCGTTCACCGCCACCACATCAATGCCATCTACCTCCTCCAGTATTCGAAATAAAGAGCGCCCGATACGACCAAACCCATTTATAGCAACTCTCATTACGCGGCCTCCTGTTGTCTGTCGAGGTTAGCGTAGAGTCTCACAACATCCAGCATGCGCGCAGCATGACCCAGATTCTCATACCAACTTAGGGTCTTGATGATACTTTCGCCCGCCTTGATAGTGCCTTTGGCATCAAACAGCAGGGAGTGTGCATTGCCGATAACATCGGAGGACACGATGGGATCCTCCACCACATCGACGATGCCAGCATAGTCGGGAGCACTCCGGCGCATTGTGTCGTTAATCGCCTGGGCATCGACCTTGTTATCTGCCATGACCAGGCTGACGTCCAATAGACAACCCTCATGGATGGGAACATTAAGAGCGGAAGTCAACAATTTGCCGTCGAACTCGGGCACTATGTGCCCCAACCAGATCCCGGCCTCGTGGTGGTTGGGTATAATGTTTTTTGCCGCAGAGCGGCTGCGCCGGTAATCGCTACCAGCATAATCCTGCAGTGTCTGGTCACTGGTATAGGCGTGAATGGTGGTCATACTACCACATTCGATGGCGTAGTCTGCAGACAAAATCTTAAGCAGCAGACACAACGCCGTGGTGGTCCCTGAGGCCGCAGAGATCATTCGATCACCCGCCTCAATAGCCCCGCTGTTTATCCCCGGCACAACAATTCGGTCGATGTGGTCGGCGGGCAAAGTGCGCAGCATAATTCGCGGGGTCCCGTTAAGCAGATGATCTTCCATAAAAGCCCGTTCTCGATGCTTTCCGGTGGCATCTATCACAATGTCCACGCCGAACATATCCCAGGGCATTTCCGCCGGCCGGTCAATCGGCATCACTCGTGTTTTGAAACGCGAATTAACCAGGAAATTGCCCTGCAATTCATACTGCCGGGGATCGTTCACTTCCGAGCGCAGCAGGTAGTGCAAAATTGACGGATCGCCTATGTCGGCAATAGCCACTACCTCAAGGTCTTCGCTGCGCGAAGCCAGGTCATAAATCTGTCGTCCCGTCTGCCCGAAACCCATTAGTCCGATGCGGATTGGGTTACTCTGTACCATGTTGTCTCTCCTTGTGAGTATCAAAGCCATCACCGATCGCTTCTCGCGCCAGTGCCTCAATTTTGTCCCAGCGACGCGCAGTCACTAGGGAAACGCTGGCCATCCACGAGCCCCACAGCAAACCACGTTGGGCTGAGCCAGGAAATCCCGCACTTCAAACACCCGAGCTTTACAATTCTAGCATTTGAACGCTAGCTCCCTCGAGTTCCCGCAGCACCCCTTTGAGCAAAAACTCCTGCCGCCTGAAACGGCGATAAAAATACTGCACCAGATCAGCATCAGACTCCCCGGCACTGCCTGCAATAAATTCGACAAGTAACTGGTCACACTGCAGCAGGCTGGTAGGTCGGGTTCCTAGTATTTCCTGCGCTTCATCAAGCGCCTGTCTATCCACATCCGGGCCGTAGCGGTCCGCACGGTGCAGGTATTGCTGCAATCGTATTAACCGGTCAAGATCATAGGCCTGGGTGTCCGAGTTCGTTTTGAACCCCTGCAATCGATCCAGCAGCGCATCGTGGGCGACAGAGTACGGCGTCGTCATCGCCTCCGGTGTTGCCGGCTCCTCCAGTTCGATATTTTCTAAATAGGCTATTTGCTGTAGCGGGGTGCGCTGATAAACCAGGTACCATCCCAGGTACTGAATATATTCCAGGCTCCGTGGTGGTCGGGCTATCATATTGGCCACGTGCAGTGGCGTGCTCAAGCCCCAGCGAATGGCATGGTACATAACCGCCCTGCGGTTAACCGGCCTCCCCATGCACTGATCATAATGGTCGATAGCGTGGCCGATGTCGCCCAGGGGCTCAGAGACATCGCGTACAAACAGGCCGGCAAGGTCCGCAGCCGGATCGCCAATATACCCCAGTTCGACATCGATAATCGCGGTCACCCTCTCCTTATCAAACAGAAACTGGCCAGAATCACCGAGAATAAAGGCGGCTTTGCCACTTACC
>JABHWT010000214.1 GCA_018657645.1 Halieaceae bacterium
CACCACCGAGCGCGCCACGGTGAGATTCAAGCCCGGCAAGTAATTACGTGCTCCGGTACCCTGATCGCTAAGAAATTCGTGAAATATAGCCAGATTGTAAGTCAGGTTCCAGTAGTTCTCGTCAATAGGCATCAACACCCCGCCTCCCACCAGTACGTGACCGGCACTATGGGCCCGCAAATGCTGCTCCAGGCAGTCCACTTGAGGCAAACAGTCACCGTCCAGAAAGTACAAGATTTCGCAGCGAGCCTGACGGATGCCTATGTTTCTCGCTCGGGAAGTAGAAACCGGTATGTTCGTGTCGACATAGCGAACCTTACCCCGGTTCAGTTTCTGCCCCATTGACGCCTTGCCAACCACTAGAACTTCGCCGATCTGGTCGCGGCTACTTTGCCTTTCCAGTTGCACTAGCACTGTATTGATAATGGGTGAGTATAGGCTGGGAATGATAATAGAAACCTGCATGCATGTGAGTTTAGCACCCTGGGCCATACGTTCACCAATCCTGTCTTCACCGGAAGAGTGTGGCGTGTGAGATAGGCCGCGTTAAATGTCTTTTATCAACTCTTTTGAGAATCTGGAGATAAAGTGTATGCTGTTTGAGTCCCAATTATTTCGTCACTTTTTTCCCAAGGGAGATATAACCCATGGCTTGGATGAAACCCCACGAGGCTATTCTCAAGCTGCCGGAGGTGCTATTTAGAAGTCGCATGTCCTTTGCATTCGATGGGATTCCTATCGTTGCAGAAGACTTGACTCTCAAAAAGAAACTCAATCTCATCAAGCTGGGCATCAGCTCTATGTTCTTTAGGAATTTCTCTCTCGGCTTGCCAGCGGTAGTGCAGGTTGAACCCACCAATCGCTGTAACCTTCAATGCCCGCTGTGCCCTGCCGGCGAGGGAAGTATGCAGCGTGGCAAGGGCGTGATGAGCCTTGAGACCTATCATCAGATCCTCGACGAGTTAGGGGATGTTATGCTGGTGGTTCTTCTTTACAGCTGGGGAGAGCCTTTTCTGAATCGGGACCTCAACAGCATCATCAGGGCAAGCGTAGCCAAGAACATTAATTCACTGGTTTTGACCAATGGCCACTTTGTTCAGACAATCGATGAAGCTCTCGAGCTTGTAGACACTGGATTGAACGGGCTTCTCATTGCAATGGATGGAAGCACCCAGGAGACATATACCGCCTATCGCAAAGGCGGAAAGCTGGAAAAGGTCATGCGCTGTGCTGAACTTGTTGAGGAGGCTAAGGCCAAGCGTGGTTCGGCAACGCCTTATACGTGTTTAAGAACACTCGTAACAAAAGACACACAGGAAGAGTTGCCGGACATCGAGAGACTAGCTCGAGATCTCGGTGTCAATATGTTTTCATACAAGACAGTTGGAATGCAAACCTATTGTGATGAGTTTAGGGACTTCGAGCCGACAATTGACAAGCTCAAGCGCTTTGAGTACAGCGACTCGGAGCGCAAGGCTCAGGGCCCGATTAATTGCCCATTTCCCTTCAGGCAGCCCACGATACAGTGGGATGGCACTCTTGTGGGTTGCGAATACGATTACGATGTTGAAAAACCATTCGGCAAGGTAGGCGAAAGGCCGATCCGGGAGTTGTGGAATGGTCCCCAAGCGAGAACTTTGCGACAGCACATTTTGGGCGGTGAGCAGGATACTTTCTGTCAACGGTTATGCCCCTATCAAGATCGTGTTCAATCCAGCTCGTACCTGGGGAACATAGAATTGCGTCCTGGCCGGTAGGAGGGCCATCGTGAAGGCTATCTGATCAGAGCTGAGACAACAATGCCGGCCACAATAATGAGAGTCAGCAGTAAAATAAGCGCTGTAGATTATTTCTTAATACTATCAAAAGGGAAGCCATGTAAACCCTTTAGTGCTGAATCGAACACAGACTGAGTAATTTTCTGCATCAGCTTTCCAATGAACCTCAATTTGGCTTCGTAGGTACATTGCCATTCAATACGCGTCCCGCCATTTTCTTCGCTAAAGTTCACAATACCTCGGTGATTAATGAAGGGTAGGGGGCCCTTGTAGACGGTATACTCGAGTCGTTTTTGTGGTTCGAAAGCCAAAATCTCTTCGTAGGCACTAAAAGGGCCGCCAGGACCCAGTTTCCGCACAGCGCCAACACCATTCTTGTCTTCGCTTCCTTCCTTGAAAAGTGAACTTTTGGGAATAGAAGTCCACTCACTCCAGCGTGCATGGTCGGTATATGCTAGCCAGATAGTTTCAATATCCTGAGAATACCAGTCTGTAGATTCAACCTTAAACATATTCCCTCTACAATTTGTCATAAGTGAAAAGCGATACTAAAGAAGGCAAGAGAAAAGTTCAAACCGAATTAATACTATCGTTCGCGGTTCTCTTTGCAGACAATATCGAGTGTGGGTTTGTCTGGACAAAAAGGTAGTTAAAGCGCTACTCGTGTCCTGGAGTTCAACGGAAGGTTCTCTCTTCCATTAATGGCTCAATGTTCACAGCAAGTCAACATTCCCGGGCTTTAGCAAAGACCAGAAACGAGTTGTACTGATATATTGCACGCTATATATGTTATAACATAACTCATATGTTGATGAAACTGGTTTTGCAAATGACTAGCTATCGTCGGCGATATAGGCCAACTACGCAGGTATAAGTATACATCTTCAGGTAAGCGATTGGCTTGCGCTACAGCCGGCGTGAGAAGGCCTCATGAATTTACAGTGGCAGTCCTTGAGGTCCACCAGTCGATGACCACTGGGCTTTTCTAGCAAATTGCGTAGCGGCGGCCGCGGGGTTTTGGTCGCTGTGCCCTAGCGCCCGGTGGCAAATGCAGCCAGATCCCGGGCTGTGTCACGGCTGATGTCCGGGCAACAAAGGGGAAATATTTCCGTTCCGTGTATGGTCCCCATGACCTGCCTGCACCTGGCCTGAACTCCCGCTTTGAGTAGTTGGCGGTAGAAGCCAATACCCTCGTCACGCAGGGGGTCACATTCATTGACACTAATGACCGTGGGCACCATGCCGTTTAAATCTTCCTGTGTTGCAAATCGGGGCCAGGCGAGAGGATTTTGCGCCTTGAACGCGTCGATACCGTAGGCCATAGCACCATAGTTGGAGTGAAGATCGAGCAAAATGCCATTGTTTTCAGTAGATGATGGATATTCCGCCAGCGGCCACTCTCCCGCGATATAGGGGCACAGGGCATACAGGCCCGCAATCAGGGCGAGATCGCCGTCGCGCTTCAATTTAAGGCCCGTAGCCAGAGTCAGATTGCCGCCGCCACTTTCGCCAGCCACGACAATGCGCCGGGTGTCGATTTTGAGTGATTCGGCCTGGTCGCACACCCACTTTACACCGGACACGCAATCGTTCAGACCGGCGGGGAAAGGAGCGACTTCGGGTACAGAGGATGGGCTTACTGAATTTCGAAAATCTACCATGACCACAGCCACGTTGTTAGCAGCAATGATTTTTCCCCAGGCCCGGTAGTTGCCGTCGAAGCAGGACATGACCATCATGCCGCCACCGTGAATGTAATAAACACAGGGCAGTACCTCATTTGAGTCTGGACGGATATAGCGAATATTGACCGTGTTGCCGTCCGGCTCGGATTGAAATGTCTCTGTACGCGTGACAAGACCTGCAGAGGGGGCTATGTCCTCGTTGTCGCACAGATCCAGAAAGGCTTTAAGCCCGGCCTCGCGTGCCCTGGCTTGCTCCGAATTGGCGGCCTCCAGAATGTCTTCTCTGCTGCTTGTATTGCCGTTGGATTCCATTGCTGGCATGGCGCCGAATATTGCCTTGATCCTGGGGTCGATGCGCGGGTCGTCCGTGACTTTTGGGTTCATTGCGGATTCCTTATCTATGGGAAGGTTATTTGATGCGCCGTATTGGCTCAAGATTGAGACGACCGACCCGGGTATCTTATCAGAGTGCAGGCCGGGTCGCAGGCTGCCTCCGCTCACTACAGAAGCGACGTCGCGGCTGGGATCAAGCGACTGGTAGCTAAGCACTAAAGTAATAGCGAAATCCGCGCTGGATAAGGCTACGAGATGGTGCAAAGGTTTGAACCGATAAACAGGCGAAGCCAGGGCTTAATCATGCTATTGTGAGCCTACGATTTTGCCCGCCAAGGTGTGCAGAACGAGTCCGAGCGGGAGCACCGCGCCGCCTTCGGCGGTGGTGGATTTTCCAGTTCGCCCGCGTTTCTTGGTCTGCAGCACGATAGCTTGGCGTACACCCATTTTGGATTAAAACCTATGGCCAGTCGAAGATTCACCCGCAGAACGCGCACCATAAAAAAACTCGAGGCGCTTCTTGCGCGAGCGAATAGCTATGATGAATGGTTGGCGCTAGCCATGGAGCACGACGGTGAAACGGGTGCGGATGTGTGGCGCCAGAATGATGAGTCTGGCCTGTACGATGCCTCAAGTATTACCCTCCGATTGCAAAGATTACGCCGACTGCGCAAGAAAAAGGATGATCAGGGCCTTCTTTTTGCGTTGAATGAGGGCATCCACGGCAATATGGCCGGAATGGGTCAGGCCAAGCTGTACCAAAGAGCAAAAACCGGTACCAAGTATTTGATCGAAGAATATATCGATGAGATTCGCGATGCGCTGGAGTATTTATCACCCCGGCGTTTTAAGTCTATTACCTGGGCCGAGCGAGTAGATTTTTTCCAGCGCGCCAGTCATTGCTATGGACGCTCAGCACTGATGCTAAGTGGCGGGGGCATGTTGGGCTACTTTCACTTTGGAGTGCTCAAGACCTTGATCGAGCACCAACTGTGCCCGGTGGTTATTTCGGGAGCCAGTGCCGGTTCGTTTGTCGCCGCGATAGTCGGCACACGTAGCGACGCGGAATACCTCGAACTGTTTGAGGATAATTATCTGGCAAAAGCACTAACCGAGAACAGAGGAAATGTAAAAATCGGGTTTGGAAAAAATAACAATGTCGATATACGTTTGGTGAAGCGGGAAATGGCCAGGCTGATACCAGATATGACATTCCAGGAGGCCTACGAAAAAACCGGGCGCAGCATTAATATCTCAGTTTCGCCCGCCGAGCCCAATCAGACTTCCCGCCTCCTGAATCATATCGCCTCGCCCACGGTGACCATCCGGTCGGCAGTGATGGCGAGTTCGGCCCTGCCAGGTGTGTTCCCCCCGGTGCAGCTGCAAGCGCGTAATGTCGATGGTGGCATCCAGACCTACCTTCCCTCAAGACGTTGGATAGACGGTTCTTTTTCTCAGGACTTGCCAGCAAAGCGCCTGGCGCGCATGTACGGTGTAAATCACTTTATCGTGAGTCAGGTGATGCCAGGGCTGGGCAGGGAACCCGATACGCACCCCGGTATGCGCAAAATAATATCGGATGCCTCCGTTGCGGCAACCAAGCAATTTGTACGCGGTTACCTCGACTTTATTCAACGCTACACCACGGTGGGGCCAAGAATGGGTACTGCCCTGAATGCGGCCAATGCCCTGATCGATCAACGCTTTACTGGGGATATTAATATATTCCCCGGCTATGGGGTGTCCAGTCTGGGCAAACTGCTGAAGATGCTCTCGGAGCAAGAGGTAGTCGATTTAATTCTGGAGGGGGAGCGTGCCACCTGGCCAAAAGTGCCGGTTATTCGGACAACCACCAGAATCGGGCGGGCCCTGGATCACATTTTGCACGCCTTTGAAGTGGACGAGGCGCACTGGTTAAAAACGGCACCGCAGACCGATACTACCCTGCAGCAAAGTGCCGATCGTAGGAAAACTGAACGCAGCCGCTCTTCGGTAAAGAGAAGCAAGCGGGTAGCAAATATTATTGATGGAAAGGCCGCAGCTAGCGGCCGCTAACCAGTGTCCAAATCAGCTAACCTTTTGCAGCGCGCTCCAGGATCTACCGGGTCAGGTACATTGACTTGATCCAGCCAGTCTTGCCCATAGCCTCGATTTCCCGCCACTCGCCGTTTTCTACACCGGTCAGGACAACGCCGGTTCCCTCGTAGAGAGTACCCATATCGGGGGCCTTGACAGTGGGGCCTCCGCGCATTTTAACATTGGCACTAACGCTGTAGCCCGCGTTGTCGGCAGACGCTGCCGAGCCGGGTGTAACCCCTCCCAGTTCGACGACAAGGTTGTTATAGGCGTCGACAAATGCCACGGCAACTACTTTGCCGATATCGGTATCATCGTAGCCACCCCCGGCGCCACCTAAGCCACCCAGAAAACCTCCGGCACCAATTTTTAAGTCCTTTTTCTTGGCGCTACCGTCGACAACCGCAATCTGTTCGCTGGTGCGGAGATCGATAACCTCGAGCATGACCTGTGCTTCACGGCTGGTGGTTTTGAAAGCACCCGCAACGCCGCCTAGAATGCTGCTGCCGGTGACTCTGCCGATGAGTCCGCCCATACCCGAGCTTCCCCCGGAGTTCTTATCTTTGTGAACAATACTGGGAACAATAATATAGTCCGCGGCTTTGATCTGGCCGCCCCCCATATTGCTACCCTTTTGAAGCTCTCCATCGTCGGCAAAGGCCCGTTCGGTCTTTATGGAGCGCACCGCCCGACCTCGAGCAACCACTTTGAAGCACTTACTTCTGGACATCATCAGTTTTACCAACGGCACGGGACTTGCCAGCCCCAACTGCTGGTAGACGGGATACTCCGGCTCTTGTAGCGCGGCAGTGCCGATGGCAGTGGAACACTTGGTTACTGTAGTGTCAGTCCCTCCCTCGCCTTTTTTGGTTTCCTTTGAGCCAAACAGATCGCCTAGATCAGCCTGCGCTGAGAAAGGTAAAACCAGTAACAAGGGTATTAACACGGCGTACATGCGTTTTAACGAACTCATTAGACTCTCCTGGGCCTCTCCGCGAAGCCTGTTAAGTGAAGCAGCTGGGGCGACAAATATCCAATGTGCCACTACAGTAGCGCGATTTAAAGAGTCTGTCACTCATCAAGCCGGGCAAGTTTGATGTAGCGCAATGTTACCGCGGCTGGCCATGCATTCTTTTTGGGGATAAAGAAATCGTAGGGCCTGGTCATTAGCGCCGGGTCACGGATTTGGAAAAGAGGCGCGCCTGGGCTGTTAGTCGTCTGTCAAGCGCCGGCTTTGATTCCAGCTTTGTCCCGGAGGTACCAGGTAGCACACCGTTAATCGGCGCTTCTTGAACTTCCACTTGCCCTGTTCGCGAATGTACTGATCTTCGTAGTACCCCGATCCCATCAGGCTCTCGCCATCCTTGATGCAGCGAAGGTCCAGGTAGGCCGTTCCACTTGCGTGGTCACCGTTCAGGTCTATAACGTGATTGTGAACAAAGGGATGAAGCATCATCTGGTCGGTGCCGACTTTTTCGCTGTAAATGGCTCGCAGGTTTTCTGCGCCGCGTATTTCACCGCCATCCTCCGGACCGAGGTCTACAATGCCGTCGGCACAAAAAAGGTCTACAGTTTCAATCGGCTTTCCCTGCCAGACCAGGTGAGCGTAGCGACGAGGCAGGTCGCGAATGTCCTCCAGGTCCTGCATGCGTTGTACTTTTTGTTCGAGGTCGGTCATTGCCACTCCTGGGGAAGTCCGACAGACTCCTAGCCATCAATAATTGTTATTTTTTCCGCTACCAGTTCGGCCACGTCATAAACCAGACGGTCTTCGCTGTGTCGGGTGCTACTGGCGCTTAGCATCAGGTTGCAAAATGAACAGGAGGTGGCCACTTTATCGGCACCGGTATCAAACGCCTCTTGCATGCGTACATCACTGATCCTCGCCGTACCGCCCTGTCCACCCCAGTAATTGCCTCCGCCGGCGCCGCAGCAAAAACTACCCTTCCCGCTGCGCGGCATTTCGATGAGCTGGCCGACAGAAGCAATAACAGCGCGCGGTGCATCGACAATATTGTTGTGGCGAGCAAGATAGCAGGGGTCGTGAAAGGTTATTTTTTCATCGGTTCCGCCCGCCAGCGTCAGTTTGCCCTGGGCTAGCAATTGCTCGATTAAGACCGTGTGGGGAACGGTCACCCAGTTGGCACCCAACTCCGGGTAGTAGCGGTCGAAGCTGTTATAGCAGTGTGCGCACAGGGTGATAACTTTCTGAATGTTCTGTGCCTTAAACTCCTCGATATTGGCCTCGGCCATTTCAACAAACTGCATTTCGTTGCCCATCATCTTCGCCGGGTCGCCGGTGCATCTGGGCTCTTCAAAAATGCCGTAGGAAACACCAGCGGCATCCAGAATTCTCACCATGGCGCGGGCGATCTCCTGGGCGCGCTCCTCGTAGGTGACCGAGCAGCCAATCCATAGCAGGTATTCCGTTTCTCCTGGCTCAAATAGAGGCACCTCAATATTCTTGCGCCAGTCCTGAGGGTTAGAACTGGTGCCGACGAAGGGGTGCTCCCTGGACTCGAGGTTGCGATTGGCGGCAGCCATTGTCTCGGGCATTTCGGAGCGGTCCATTACGAAATGGCGGCGAAACTCCAGCACGACTTCTGCGGGATTATTGCTAACCGGACATTCCTCGACACAGGCGGCACAGGAGGTGCAGGCAAAAATCGCGTCCAGCCCCAGCACGTCGATCAATGAGTCGTCGTCGAATTTGTCCTCGGCCATATACTCGGCGCAGGTGGCCATGACCTTTTTGGGAGACAGGTCTTTCCCGGTCTGGGCGGCGGGGCACACCTCATGGCAGCGTCCACACCACAGACAAGCAGTGGCATCCAGCAGGTTCTTCTGGCTAAGGTCGGCCAGTTTTGCTGCACCAAAACTGAGCTCCTCATCCTCTTCCTCCTCGTCTTCGTCAAAGTCGAAATTGATGGGAGGCAGGTTTATTCCGGGGCGCGAGTTGGCAAAGGCGGAATTGGTGGGGCCCAATATCATATGGACAAAGGGGCCGTGACTGATCAGGGCTATAAATGTGCAGCCCATTAGCGCGTGAATCCACCACATCAGCTGAAGGCCGGAAGCAGCTCCCTCATGGTCAAACACACTCAGAAGTAGCCCTCCGATCGCTGTGCCAAGAAACTCCGAGTTACTGCCGGAGACCTCTGCCGCCAGGCGGAACCCCTCGGTAAGAAATCCGGCAATAACAATCAGCAACAGAAATGCCTCGCCGTGCTCGAAGCCGGCGCGGGAGTGTTCGCCCGCATGCAATCGCTCAGGTGGGTTTAGTCGTCGGATAAGGAAAAAGGCGACACCTGTAAATAACAGTATCCCACCGAGCTCGCGACCCACTTTCAAAAAGACAGTGCCAAACCAGCCCTCGTAAACATTGAGGCCAATAAAGTCCAGAGCAAACACCGCGTGCCCGAAAATAAGTAACAGCGCACCGATAAACATAATGCCGTGAAAGGTGCCGGCGATGGGGCGCTTGAGCAATCGGGATGTCATCAGGCCCCGGTGCACAAAGCTGCTTTTATTAAATCGAGCCGCGGCTCCGGTTACAGTGATTTTCTCGCCGAACCAGGGCTTGCCCCGCTCAATGCGCTGCCTGTGCTTGTTAAGGCCCACCACAAAGCTAAACAGTGCCAGTAATAGCATAGCGGCCAGGATGAAATAGCTGTATGTAGGTATTATGTCCATCGCAACCTTAGGGCCCCAGACCCCGGAAAAACACCAGCGTCTCGGTGTTGTGGTGGCTTACCTTTTGAGTATAGCAGCTGTTGCGTTTCCACCCAGGCCCAGGGTCTGGGCGAGTCCCACTTTGGCATCGGGGACTTGTCGGCCACCGGCCTGACCGCGAAGCTGCCATGTCAACTCCGCAATCTGGAATACGCCCATGGCCGTAGTCGCTTCACCAAAGGACACAAATCCACCGGATGGATTAATCGGCATGCTACCGGTGGGTGCCGTTTCACCGGCCATCAATAGACTTTCAGATTGTCCCGCCTCACACAGACCCCACTCCTCGGGGAAGGCGAGTTCGTAGTAGCAAGTATTATCCTGCAGCTCGGTAAAGCTGATGTCTTGTGGGCCAATGCCGGATTTTTCAAATGCGCTTGTAACAGCGTTTTGGGCTTCGGTGTGCAGATTGGCGCACTCGGTCATGGGGTCGGCAAGGCCGCGTGGCAACATGTCGTTGAATGTCATGGTCGCTACAGTACTGGTAGCAACTGTAATCGGCGTGCTGGTGAACTTTCTGGCATAGTCTGCGGAGCAGATGATAGCAGCAGCCGCACCGTTTGAAATCGGGCAGATCTGGAACAGGCGCAGAGGATTACTGACGTAGGGAGAGTTCATCACATCCTCTACGGTTATCTCCTTTTGAAAACGGGCGTTGGGATTACCAACCGAACACTTGCGCGCCTTTACGGCGACCTGGGAGAACTGCTCTTCTGTCGTGCCATACTCAAACATGCGACGGCGAGCCAGAGTAGACCAAAAAGAGGGGCCCGGCATACCGATGCAGCGCTGGCGCAGGAATTCAGGGTCAGTGGCCTCTTCGACACCAGAGGTCTGTATCATGCCCTTGGGCATGACTTCGCCCCCGACCACCAGCATGACGTCGTATACGCCGCCGGCCACCATAGAGTAGCCGACATTGAACGCGTTGCCCCCGGCGGCGCACCCTGCTGACATGTTGTAAACTGGAATGCCGGTCGAGCCCAGATCCTCAACCACGTCATTGCCGTTCAGACCCCAGCCCTTGCCTCCTGAGAAGCGCGAACTGGCCGCGGCAACGGCCTGGATCTGCTTCCAACCAATGCCGGCGTCCTTAAGAGCGGCGTCGACGGCGGTACGGCATAGTTCGCCCACGGATTTGGTTCCAACGATAGCGTCTCCGGTCTTTCCGAAGCGGTGCATACCCACACCAATGACTGCAACTTCCTGCATGTTTTGTTCTCCTCGTCGGGTTTAAATCTGTTTGAATTTCCAGGACGTGAAAGTTTTATCGTCCTCGTGATACAGGGTGTCGATCACCAGCTCAACCTTGGCACCCACCACCACATCTTCAGCCTTGTCTACCATTTGGCCTATGAGCCGCAGGCCACAATCCAGGTCCACCACACCCATTGCATAAGGAGTGAAGGGCTTGTCAAATTTGTGGGGCGGTGGGGGAGGAAAGTCCGCCACGGCATAACTCCACAGCTTACCCTCGCCACCAAAGGCGTAATCCTCCATCTTTGACTCGACGCACTCCGGGTTATGACAGGCCGCTGATTTAGGAAAATATGGTGTGTCACAACCTGCGCAGCGGGACCCATACAGGGTGGCGACGCCATCTTCTTCACCAAATAACCCCTCTACACAGGGCACACGTTGTTCAGACATTTATAAGCTCTCCTGATCTATTCTTGAAGTTTATACTTTGGCTGCTTTGATTAGCTCGGGCAAAACCTCGAGGCAATCCGCGACGATGCCGTAGCGGGCATAGCGGTAAATGGATGCATCCTGGTCCTTGTTAATAGCGACGATCGTTTTTGCGGCCGAACAGCCGGCCATATGTTGACTGGCGCCGGAAATGCCAGCGGCGAGGTATAGCCCCGGGCGAGTGATCTTTCCGGTCAGACCCACCTGGTGTGAGGAGTCAACCCAGCCCTCGTCAACAATGACCCGGGATGCGCCAGGGAGTCCGCCAAGCTCACTGGCCAACTCCCTGATTAAGGCATAATTGTCGGCGGAGCCGAGGCCGCGACCACCGGATACGATAATATCGGCGTCCTCCAGACGGGGGCCCTCTGCACTTGGCCTGGATGTCACCTTGAAACGCTCTTCGATCGCATCGAGATGAATGCTGATGTCGCGCACCAGAGGTGAACCTGGCGCTACTACCCTTTCGGCGACAACCGAGGTGGTTACCAGGGACACCACGTTAACATCGTTGGTCAGGGAGTAGACACAATGCGTGTCGCCGCCAAATGCGGTAGCCGTAACGTCTAAGGAGTCACCGCTCGTTACAAGGTCAAAACCATTCATCACCACCGGCACCCCAAGCCGGCCCGCCAGACGTGGCGCAATCAGGCGAGCGCCTGCGGTTTGATTGAATAACACGGTTTTTGGCTGCTGTTGCTGACAGTACTGGGCCAAGGCTTCAACTAACACGTCGGGGCCAAATCCATCCAGGCCAGGGTCGCATATTTTGTCGAGATGATCGACGCCATAGTGGCTGGCAATCTCGCCTG
>JABHWT010000409.1 GCA_018657645.1 Halieaceae bacterium
GGATCGCCGATGGGTGGCTGCCACTGTACTACTCGCCCTACCGGCCCGAGGTATACGCCGATCAATTGGTGGATGCGGGACCCGATTTTGAAATCGCGGCGCTGGCTCTGGTCAACGTTAATGACAACCTCGAGCAAGCACTGTACCCGGTAAAGGCGATGCTGGGCTTTTATATTGGCGGCATGGGTTCAATGAAGCGCAACTTCCACAAAGAGCTGATGGCCCGCATGGGTTTTAGCGATGAAGCGGAAGAAATTCAGGCGCTGTTCATGTCCGGCAAGAAAGATCAGGCCATTGCCGTCGTACCAGACCAGTTTGCCGACGAGATATCGCTGTGCGGCCCCAAAGATCGAATCAAGGAAAAAATCCAGGACTGGGAGAACTCTGCAGTGACATCGTTGCTGGTTCATGGGGATGCCGACACCTTGAGAACTATGGCTGAATTAGTTCTCTAGGGAATTATTTAGAGCTACCCTAAATAGTGACCATCCGGGGGCCGGCCATCCGGCACATCCATGTGCCTCCAACCCCTGAAAACAGGCCTCCGCTCGGCGAGCTCAAAGGTGTCCAAAACAGCTGACCTTCACAGCCTACACATTGAGCCAAGCAGTTTCTGGTTACGCACTAATTAGCGCCCGTCCCGATAGCCGGACCCCGGATGGCCAGACCCCTGATGGCCGGACCCCGGAAACCGCGGTTCTTGCGAGCGTGACGATTTTCTATTTATTGCACACTCGTAGCATAAACGCCTCCAACTGGCGGACGGCTTCGACATTCTCAAACAGGACCGGCGCACGCTCTTGTATTTTCCTGCAAATCTCCCGACGGTAGTTCGAATCAGTTCCCAGGCGGACGGCGATATCCGCGTAATCTTCACTGGTATCTGCCACCAATTCCTCCAATTCCAGCTTCCGGCACACGCCCAATGCATAGCGACCGCTATGAAAGCTGCCGGCCAGAGTAACCAAAGGTGTCCCTGCGGCCAGGGTATCGTAGCAGGTATTGGCCCCGCCACCGTAGTGAGGTGTATCGAGCACCACCGTGGCCACCTTCAACAACGCCAGATAACGAGGCTCTTCCATCCGCTCCAGAAAGTGAAGGCGCTCGACGCGATCAGGCATAGCGTCCTTCAGGCGATTTTTCAGCTCATCATTTTCAAAAACATGCTTACTGCCTATTATCGCCACCTGCCCAGTCGGGTCGGTAGCCAGAATACCCGCCGCCAATTCATCAAAATCAGGGTGGATTTTGCGCAAATTCTGAGTGCACAGATAAATTGCTCCCTGCTCGGGTAAACCATAATCGCTGCGTTGAGCCTCGCCCTCGGGAATGGGAGGGCGGTAATAGTAAGGAAGACTCTGCAGCCGTTCCAGTTGTTCGCTATAGTGATCGTCGCCATCCTCCGGTTCGATGTAGTCGCTGGAAATAAAGTAATCTACATTGTCTATTCCGGTCGTTGTCGGCCAGCCCCAACCGGCGCACTGTACCGGTGCCAAACGATGGAAAGGTAGCAAGTAGTTTGTGAGGTCCGTTCCCACCTCCCAGTAATAGAGCAGATCAAAACGCGCCTGTTTCAGGGCTTCCACAGCCTGCGGTAATTCCTTGTCCAGAACCAGGAAATTCACGCGAGGATTAATGAGTTGTGGCCCAATAATCTGGTCGCCCCCGGGACTGCATACTACGGCCACCTGAAAACGACCGTCATCCATGCAGTTCAGGGTCCCACGCATACACTTGATAAAAACACCCTCGTGACCGTGGGTAACGACGAAACCAACCCGCAATCGATCATCGCCACTGCCCGGTGCTTCCAGCGCGGGCACCAAGGGTTGGTAGAGTGCGGCGAGTTGACGCTTTAAGGACAGGGTCTCCCGGCCCTGGTAGGCCCAACTGATGGGGGGCTCGACACAGACTTCACTCAGGTCACGACCTCCGTACAGTCTCAATTCTTCGGAAAAAACTGGCAGTTCTGTAGCCACTCGCTCTCGGTAGCTGTCAATTTGTCGATTGCTCTGGGCAACATGGGGAAACAACAACGTCATTGTAATCCGCAGTCGCAGCGTATCCCCCCCCTTGTTCACCAGCTGCTCCAGGTAATCTCGTGCCCTTGCAATATTACCCGACGTTTGTGCAATGCTGGCGAGGTTTACGTGGGCATCGTGATTCTCTGGCGCAAGCTGTAAAACCCGTTGATAATGATGCTCAGCCTGGTCAAATTCTTCCAATTGCTGTAGTGCAGACCCCATATTTGTAAGCAGTTCAACACTATCGGGCCGTATTCGCAGTGCCCTTTCATAGGCGCGCCTAGCCGATACATACGCGTTCATGGCCAGAAAGCAATTGCCCAGATTGTAGGCGGCGCTGTAGTAATCGGGTTTCTGCTGCAGGGCCTGCTCATATGCTGTCACAGCCTCGCTGTACTGCCCCAATTGTTTCAGGGCAACGCCCAGGTTATACCAGGCTTGGGGGAATGTGTTCTGGAGCGACAGGGCGCGTCGAAATTCGGCTACTGCTTTTTTTGGTTTCCCCGCTTTACGTAATGCCTCCGCATGGTTATTCGCAAAAGAGGGAGTGTGCGGCTGCTGCTGTACCGCCTGTTGCAGGAGTTTGATCGCCTCTTTGTGGCGACCGTTTGTACTGCATATCAACCCAAGCAAGTGCAGTGCATCGGGGTGTCCAGGCTGTTGACGCAAGACCTGCCGATAGCCTTTTTCAGCCTGCTGCAATTTTCCCTTCTGATGATATTGAGTGGCCTTTTGAAACTGAACCTGCCAACCTGCCATAAAGAACTTCCTAAAACCCGGTTTTTCCGCCCGGACGCGAACGGAGCATTTTAAATCGGCTGTATCCTAAAGCCTGCAACTGTTCCAGATCAAAGTCGAGCATACCTTCCAACTTGCGTTCCTTAAGGGGCTGAGAGCATTGAAATTTACCCTCTCCAGTGAATTTATTCAGTTTTGAAATCGAGGGATAGCAGGTTTTCGATGGACAGGTTAGAGCGCAGCCACCGTTGCCAAACAGGGTAATCCGATTTTTGTCAGGCAGTCGCTCCAACAGTTCGTGATCCCGGTTTAAACTCATTGGCAGTACCACGGTATCATACTGCCGCAGGGCCTCCTCCAGCTTCTGTTGGGTATTAATGTTCTTGATCACGCTGGCTTCAATTCTGTATTCGGGAAATTCTTCGCGAATCCAACCAGCCAGGTCATCGTTGGTGACAATCACCGCGTTTCCTCTACGATGATACTTCTCCAATAGCTCTCTGTTTTGCGCAAACTCCTCTCTCGAAACATGATGGTTGCTCAGCGGCAGCCGAATGCCAATACCTACTGCATTCAGTTGTTTGACATCCCGGTCGACCAATTCCGGCTGCACAAATTCACGGCCACCGTACAATGTGGACTTCTCCACGAAGCCAAATACACTGTCGACGGAATCAATCGGTATGTCGCCATAGTTTCGCCCCAAAAACACCAGCGCAGGCAGCATGGGCTCTTTACTGCGCACAGATAACGTGTAAATAACTGCCATCGTTTCTCCCGGGGTCCGCAGCGACTGATCTACCATGTAATCGAGACCCTGCAGCGTCAAAAACCAAGGTCCAATTTAGTGCCAGCCCTTCTCCGCTGTCCCGTAATCCTCAAAGCGCTCCCCGGGCGCATGTTGGGCGGGGCCCTTGTCGGCCCAAAAGGCATTGTCGGGTATTACCAGCGACTCACCCGCTGCCGCGGGGCTAAAGGCCAGAATGCCTGGCTGGCGCATGGTCTCAAGAACATGAACATCATATATTTCCTGCACTGTGCTCTGATAGTAAAGTGTCTCTTCCAGAATGCCCGTTGCCAGGTTGATCACCGCGACGCCCGACTCCAGCTTTTGCCCTGTATCCTCCAGCGGCATACCGCCGAAGCTGCGCTTATCTCGCAACTGAGAAAGCCCCACAAACAGATAGCCTCCGACACTGGTGCAACCTCTCAAAAAACCGGGCAGCGCAACAATCTGTTCAGTCTGGCCGGTCTTGCGATCCACTTCCAACACCTCTCCTGTGCCCGAGTTGCACACCAATAGGCGCCCGTCTATAAGTCGTGGGCTATGGGGCATGGACAGGCCCGCTGTCACTACAGCATTACTGCTGACATCCATCAGTAATCCACCCTGGCTTTTTTCAGCGCGCCAGCCCTTCTCGGTGTTTGACTCTCCCAGCATGGTGACGAATGCGGGTCTACCGTTTTCCATGGCCAGACCATTGAGGTGACAGCGATCCTCAGGCAGCAAATCTGTGATAAAGGAAGGCTGCCACATCGGTTTGAAGCTGTATTCATCAGTAATCAAACTCAGGCAAGAGAAACGGGTATTAACTGCCCACAAACCCTCATCTCCCCAGGCCATGTCATGAATATCCACCTCACCACAAAAATACGCCGCTCGCGGTACCCACAGCGCATCGTATTTTCCCGGCGATTGATGGTAGTCAACTGCCAGTCGTGCAGATTTTCCCAGTACCAGTACCTGATCACGGGTGGCGACCGCAAGCCGATTCTCATCAACCGCCATACCCATCGGTTTATTAAATGTGCGAGGCAACTGGGTCAAGCCCTGCATTGTGTGCCCTACCATTATGACCTTGCCGGCCTCGTAGGTGCTCAGAGCAATGGCGCAATCCAGCGATTGCAACAAATTGTGGAAGCCGGGGCTAGGTACCAGGGTAAAGGGCTGTGGATTTGGGTCATTACTGCGCATGCTTTTACTATTTCCTTCTGCTTAAGATCATGGGGCTGGCGTACATCACTTTATGGTCAGGCGTCGGTACCAGAGTTTCGCTGCATGACGCAGGCTATGAGGAACATGTTAACAGCACCCCTCCTGTGGTCAGTCAGCTTGGTCTCGAGTATAACTTACTATTTCCCGCCATGTATTCTCCGCGGACTCGGCGACCGTTAAAAGCGCTTGTTCGTTACTTCGCCACTTCTCCCGCATTGGTGCCGTAACGGTATAGCGGGAGCTCGGCAATGCCCCCTGCGATAGGCGGCGGGCCATAACCGAATCAAACTCTATGCCCACAAAACTGCACAAGCGGCGAATTTGCGCGGGTGTATCCTGTGTCAATTGATCATAATCCACGGCTATCCAGCGGTCAGCATCCATCTGCGCCAGATCCTCCATAATCTGGCGATTGATGCCTTGCCACTGAAAGGAGGCTATTTCTGCTAATGACCGACCACGCATCTGCTCCCAGCCCGGGACCAAAGCCAGACTCCAGTTACCCGTCCATTCGGGTAAATTCCTATAGGTAACAAACCGACCACTGCGCCAGGCCTCCATAATAGAGCTGATATTGGGCATGGGTGCCCGGTAGAGGTAAATAAATTGCGCGTCGGGGAACAATGCCCTCAGAAAAGGAATGCGTAGCGCATTTTTAGGCGTTTTCTCCAGAAATCGAGCCCCGGAGCCGGGAAACTGCCCGTTTCTATCTCGCAAATTCTGGTGAAAGGCTCGGTACAAGCGCGCAGAAATGCGGGGCGTTAAATGCACCTCTGTGAGCCGATTAGAATTCAGCCCGCCGACCCCTGGCCGCAGCTTTGGAATATCCTCAAAAATAGCATGAGATTCACCACCAATGGTCACCAGGCCCTCTGCCAGGGTCAGGGTTTCAAACAGGAAAGTACTGCCAGAGCGCGGGGCCGCGACAATAACCACGGGACGCTGCAGTTCAACAGGGGCTGCATGGATTTCTGATGTTGTATTCACAATAAAAACAAATAGAACGCTTCCCGCACTATCGAGTTACCACTACAGGCTTTTGCCTGGATATTTGATTATACTCCCCTGATTGCAGCTAAACATAGAGCAATGCACTTGGAAAACGACACTGACAGCTCCCCCCAAGACATGATATTCCCGGCGCTTGGCTATGTTGCAGATACCGGAACGGAAAAGGGCCGCGGTGTGTTTGCGGCCCGTCATTTCGAGGAGGGAGATCTTGTAGAATCCAGCCCGGTACTGGTGCTGTACGTCTCCTTTGACTCATTGCCTCCCAAGATACGACGCGTCGTCTTTAACTGGGGGAGTTTGACCAAGGGGCCTAAATCAACGGCGTTGTCACTTGGATACGGCAGCCTCTACAACCACAACAATCCCGCGAATTTACGTTTTGAAGCCAATGCTAGCAAAAACGTAATAAACTACTATGCGGCACGTGTTATTGCCAAAGGCGAGGAGTTGACAATCAATTACAACTCGGCCAACGGGAGCAATGTTTCCCAAAGGGATGACTGGTTTGAGCGGCATGGCATAGTGCCCATTGTCGATACCTGACAAACCCTCCAGAGCGCTCAATCACAGCCGGTAAGCGGTTTGTGTGTAAATTTACCTCGAGGTGCTAGGCGGTGCAGCAGTGATACTATTCCGGGTTGGCGGATATGCCGCCCTGACCACCGCCATTGTTCTCAATGCTCGCCTGGCTCAGGCGATGGGAAGTAACGCTTGGGATAGTACATCCTACTTAATGTGCAACACTAAGATATCTACATATCTATATGTTTTTATAAGTTTTCTAGCTGTATATGGCGGTGAGGGAGAGATTCGAACTCTCGAACGGTTACCCGTTACACACTTTCCAGGCGTGCGCCTTCGGCCACTCGGCCACCTCACCGTTAAGGGCGCGCATCATACCATAAGATTTTGCTGTTGCCAGTGCCTTTCGAATCCTGACGGAAACCTCGTTAATCAGATTCCAACTACTGGCGATTCAGCCGCGATAGTGGTTTGGCCGCTGCTTCGGTGCTACGAAATGGACTGATATCCAATCCACCGCGACGGGTGTACAGCGCCTGAATATGGAGGAACTCTGGCTGGCAGACGCGCTTAATGTCACAAAACATGCGCTCGACGCATTGCTCGTGAAATTCCCGGTGGTTGCGGTAGGCTATGAGGTAATCAAGCACAGAGCCTCGCTCAAGCGCCGCGCCTCGATAGTGTAGCCAAACCGTCGCCCAATCCGGCTGCCCGGTTACCGGGCACAAGGAGCGTAGCAGGTGGCTATACAGGCGCTCCTCGAGGATGAGGCCTGGCGATACCTTGAGAAGATCGGCCGATGGCTCTCCAGCCACCGCGCTGATGGCACATTCATCCAGCGATTCTCCCGCCAGACTATGCCCGGCAAGCGCATTATCATCGGTATTGAACAACTCCAGGGTCACTGTCTCGCCAGCCACCTTGCTAATATCACCCTCGATACAATCCCTGGCCTGGGCGACGCTGTCGAAGCGATGGTTATTAAGCGAGTTCAGGTACATTTTGAAAGACTTGGATTCCACCAGGTTGGGTGATGTTGCTGGAACACTGAAACGCCCTACCCGCGCAATGGGCCTGCCGGTCTGATCCAGCCAGGACATTTCATAGGCGTGCCAGACATCCGTACCCTCGAAGGGCAAAGCCCCCGAAATGCCCAGTGTCTCCCGAGCTATTGACCGGGGCATTGGATAAAGCAATTCCGGGGCATAATGCTCGACCAGGGGTGTGTGTTTGCCCAGCAATAATTTACTCTCGGTATCAGCGCTCACGCTACTATTGCCGCAGTCGCTTGCCACTGTTGAGCAAGTACATACAGTATGTGAAAGCGGCGACAGTAAACAGTGCAATCATGCCAAAGGCAAACGGCAGGCTGACATCAGATACTCCTAACATCCCGTACCGAAAAGCGTTGACCACGTACACCAGAGGGTTCAACCGAGACACGTTGGACCAGAATTCGGATAGCAAATCCATCGAATAAAACACACCGCCCAGGTAGGTTAGTGGGGTGAGGACAAAGGTAGGTACAATAGAGATATCATCAAAACTGTTGGCGTAAATTGCATTGATAAATCCGACCAGAGAAAACAGCATGGCAGTCAGCAATATAATAGCAACAACAACGAAAGCGTTGTAAATGTGCAGTTCGGTAAAGAACATTGACACCCCGGTAACGATCATTGCCACTAACACCCCTCTGGAAACACCTCCCAGAACATAGCCCATCAAAATCACGTAATTAGGTGTCGGTGAAACCAGCAATTCCTCTACGCTGTGATTAAACTTCGAGCCGTAAAAAGACGACACCACATTGGAGTAGGAGTTGGTCACTATTGCCATCATTATTAGACCAGGCACCACAAACTGCATGTAATCGAACCCGCCCATGTCACCAATTCGGGACCCGATCAGGGAACCAAAAATCACGAAATACAGGGACATTGTTATCGCCGAGGGGAGTAGCGTCTGAGCCCATATGCGGGTGTAACGACGAATTTCCTTGAAAAGAATTGTTATGAAGGCGACGTATTGTTCCCGTGGACTCATGCGGCACCCTCCACAAGAGACACGAACATTTCCTCCAGGCGATTAGCGCGATTGCGCATACTGCTCACCTCAATTTTCGCGGTATTGAGGGCCGCGAACAGGGTATTCAGTTGCCGTCCCTTCTCGACCTCGACCTCCAAGGTGTGGGCATCAACCCGTCTGGCATTGAATCCATCAAGATGGATAGTTTCGGGCAAGGTGCCCACACAATCCAAAATGAATACCTCTCGATGCAATTGCTGTAATAGCGCGCGCATGGAACTGTGCTCCAAAATTCTCCCGTTATCGATAATGGCGATATTGCGACACAGTGCCTCGGCTTCTTCCAGATAATGGGTGGTTAGAATGATGGTGGTGCCGGACTCATTTATCTCACGCAGAAAATCCCACAGTGAGCGGCGCATTTCGATATCGACGCCAGCAGTTGGCTCATCGAGAATGAGTAGCCTTGGTTCGTGAATCATTGCCCTTGCAATCATAAGACGCCGTTTCATGCCACCGGACAACAGCCGAGACGTCTCGTTGCGCTTTTCCCACAAGCCCAGTCTTTTCAAGTACTTTGCCGAGCGCTCGCGAGCTAGTTTGGCCGGTAACCCGTAATACCCGGCCTGGGCCACCAGGATATTCTGCGCCTTTTCAAATTCATTGAAATTGGACTCCTGGGGGACCACGCCGATATATTTCTTGGCCTTTGGGAAATCCACATCGATATCGGCGTCGAACACCGTCACTTTGCCAGAACTTTTGGTCAGCAGGGAACAAATTATGCCAATGGTGGTGGATTTTCCCGCGCCATTGGGTCCCAACAGGGCAAAAAAGTCCCCCTTTTCTACCTCGAGACTGACGCCCTTTAGCGCTTCCAAGCCGTTGCCATAGACTTTACAAAGGTTTTCAATTGCCAGTGCTGTTATCATCTGTTACGCGTCAGTGGTTTCGATTGCCGATTCAGGCGGGCCATTGTACCGACAAACTTTCCCCTACACGACTTAAAAGCCATGAACGACGAACAATACCTGCAGCACTGCCGGCAACAACTGGACGAATTTGCCATTGACCTGGTAACGCGTACAGAATCCCTGGAGGCCTCGAATGCCCTGCGGGAACTGGCCCTGACCCTGCAAGAGGTCACACATGAAAAGGGGGATATCTACACCACCGGAGCCGACCTGATTGTCCGGCTCTGCACCACCTACCCCGACTTTGTGCCGACCTTCCCACGCGAACTGCTGTGGTTCCTGGGAGGAGATTGCCTACACTTTATGCCCGATGAAGAGATAGCGCTATTTCAGCAATTCGAAGACAATCGCCGGGCTGCGGCCTCCAGTGGCGAGGTTTTTGACTTCCAGGCAGCCCGTCTCAGGCTTATGAAGTAACAGTGATTTGGTTGAAATAAGCCCACAGGGCTTGACGTCTCACCCGTCTCTACCTAAAATGCGCGCCACTCGACCGAGTACAGCTGCGTCCCCTTCGTCTAGTGGCCTAGGACACTGCCCTTTCACGGCGGTAACAGGGGTTCGAACCCCCTAGGGGACGCCACTCGTCGAGAACTGCGGGAATAGCTCAGCTGGTAGAGCGCAACCTTGCCAAGGTTGAGGTCGCGAGTTCGAACCTCGTTTCCCGCTCCATTTTCTCCTAGTCTTCGGAAATCCTTAGTTTCAGCCCTCGCGAGCGCAACCTTGCCGAGCTTGAGGGGGGACGCCGAGTCTCGCGAGTTCGAACCTCGTTTCCCGCTCCATTTTCTCCTACTCTTCGGAAATCCTTAGTTTCAGCGCTCGCGAGGCGCAATCTTGCAACCCAGCGCATGGAGCAGATCGACATCTTGCGGGTCACTTGGCGATAGCTGCACAGTACTGTCCAGCAGTTCTCTGCGCTGACGATAATTCCGTCGCAGGCGATCAAAGCGCACTGCGGCGGCATTGTCTGAATGCCCCCTGACCGACTCCCGCAACAGGCTGTCATCCCGGCCAATATCGTAGCGCTGGGCAATGGCCCAGCGCAGTAGTGCCGCGCCAGACAGATGTTCTGGAGGCTGTAGCGGTGTCAGCTCAGGGCCGGCGAAGCTGTCCGAGAGAGGCTTCAGCCCGAACTGTGGCAGCAGTGCCCTCACTAACATTTGGGTGGCCTGCAGCTTTCCGTCCAGGCTATATCCCGCAATATGTGCTGTCCCCAGTCGCACCCTGTCCAGCAAACCTGCATTAATCCGGGGTTCCCCTTCCCATACATCCAGCACCGCCTGCAACCTGGGACTTGAATTCAGTTGAGTTTCGAGAGCGTTGTTATCAATGACAGCCCCCCGGCTGGCATTAATGAGCAGGCAATCGCTATTTAGTTGCTCAAGTTCGGCCACACCCAGCAGGTGGTAGCTGGGCCACGGTGCCGTCCGCGTCAGCTCCGGATGTAAACTGACAACCTCACAGCAAAGGACCTCAACCAGGGTCGCCGCATTGCCTATATCTTGTTGATCCAACCAGGGGTCGTAAACACAACAGGCGATGCCCAGTGCATCACAACGCCTGGACATGGCGGCGCCGATATTGCCGTAGCCGACAATTCCCAGCCTGCCGCCCTCCAATAGTTGCTCCAGCTTTGTTCCTACAGCCGCTATGGCTGCCAGTACATACTCGACGACTGAATTCGCGTTGGCGCCCGGCGCATATGCAAAGCCAATGCCAGCTGCATTGAGATAAGCCCTGTCGATGTGATCAAAGCCGCTGGTTGCGGTTCCGACAAATTTGACATCCGTTCCGGCTAGCAATGTCTCGTTTACCTGGGTGACAGAGCGCACCAGCAATACGTCCACGCCCTTCAGGTCCCGTTTAACCAATTGGCGGCCACCAATCATCTGCACCGCCGCCATTTCACCCAGACTGGCTGCTATAGCGGGTATATTTTCGTCGGCCACAACTCGTAATTTGTGCATAGGTTCAGGGCCTCACCAGTGCGCCGGCAGCGCCACTGGTACTCCAGCAATGGTCGGGGGACAGGCACACTAGTCCAACTCCGACCAGTGAAATACAAGTGCTGTCGGTTTCACCCGAGTACCAAATTCTCGACAGAGGCCGCTATAAAACTGATGTGCGCGAAGCGGCAGGCCCACCTGGCTCCAATGCCTGCTCTGCTCCACTACCCGCCGCCTGAAATCAGAGGTATCTGGCAGTTTGCCGTCCCAGACATCCAGATTGTCGACACTGACCCCGAAAGGGAAGTTGCAGGCCTTGGCAAAAAACCACTCCAATGCCTGGGGCCGATACTCGACAGCTTCAAATTCACGTTGCTGCGTGTCGCTGCGCCCATCGGGCTCATACCAATACCCAAAATCAACTTGTAGGCGTCGGCCTGAGCCTGCAATACACCAGTGAGCCACTTCATGTAGTGCGCTGGCAAAATAGTCGTCTCGGTAGTAAAGGACATGTGGTTTTCCCGGCTCACTGGCGGGTTGGTATAGTGGTTCTGAGGCTCCGCCCACCAACTGAGTCTGCTCGGTGACAGCAAAACATTGAGTAAACACAGACTCCAGACGGGTTGACTGGAAGTGGCATGACCCTACCGAATGACCAGCGGCGCTAACTGTCATGAATCGGCTCTCCGCGCAGGTAGGGCGTCAGGCATTGAGCAATTCTGTGGCCCGATCCCTTTGGATCAGGTCCCAGTGCTCTCCACTTGTATCGTACAAAATGGCAAGTTCGCCACTGCTCAATTGACTTTGTAGAGATTCTACCTTCTGCGCAAGACTTCGCTCCTGCTCTGAATAATCGGTGCCGTCCCGACTGGCGAACTCTTCGAGCATGGCCTGCAGCACATCTGGCTCAATGCGGGATACTGGAATTTCAAGGAATTGGGACATGTAATGGTATGGACCGCTTAAGTGCGCCCCTATCTATTGTACTGGAAAATTCGAGCTACCGGAGGCTAGAGCCGATGCATGCAGTACAAAGTAACACTGAAGCAAGGCTGTATTTCACGTCCAGTTCCTTCTGAATTAATTCAATGCGGGTTAATATACGGCCTGCGCCTGCGAATGTGGAGTCTAATTAATGGAAACTTTCTACATCATTACGTTTATTGGTGACGACCGGCCAGGGTTGGTGGAACAGGTCGCCCGGGTAATTGAGGATAACAGCGGCAATTGGCACGACAGCCAGTTGTCGCAACTGGGAGGAAAATTTGCCGGATTAATCCTCATATCGCTGCCCGTGGACAGCGGCACCGCATTGGAGCAGGCCTTAAAGGGGCTCTCCAAAAGCGGCCTGAGCATGCGTGTAACCCCCACTAGTAGTGGTCACGCACTCACCTCGTCCCATGAAATATCGCTGTCGGTTATTGGCCCGGACAGGCCGGGAATCGTGCGTGAAATATCTCAGGCTATGGCAAGCCAGGACATCAATGTCGTCAGTCTGGAGAGCCAGATATGCAGCGCGCCTATGAGCGGCGAAATGCTGTTTGAAGCGAGTATTAGAGCTCAAATTCCGCAAGACACCAATTTGGATCAATTGTCGGATAGGCTGGATGATATTGCAAACGAGATGACTCTCGATATAGGCCTCGACTCCGCCTGATCTACTTTTCGCGCCACAACCTGCGCATTAGACTCCAGATAACCACTACCGCACCGGCCGCCGCAATAATACCCAGAACGCCCACTGCGACCGACAGGAACAGGTTTAACATGTCACTCGGTGAAATCTCAAACTGATCTACTGCGGCCCAGACCAGTGTCGCCATAGCCAGCATGCCTAAAATCAAGGTGCGATAATAACGCCGGTTTGCCCTACCCATTAGCGCGTTTCGCTAGTGGGCCTGGCCGCAGGGATAACCGGGGTATGGCAGTGAACATCGCTATTTTGAGCCCGCTGACGGAGCAAGTGATCCATTAAAACAAGTGCTAACATAGCCTCGACGATGGGCGTGGCCCGAATGCCCACACAGGGGTCGTGCCGCCCCTTGGTTGAAATCTCGGTAGCCCGGCCATGGCTATCGATTGTGGCACCGCTTTGGCGAATGCTGGAGGTGGGTTTTAGCGCCACGCTCACGGTTATGTCCTGACCACTGGAAATACCACCTAACACCCCGCCTGCATTATTGCTGCAAAATCCCTCGGGGGTCATAAGGTCGCGGTGCTCGCTTCCATGCTGCTCTATGCAAGAAAAACCGGCGCCTAACTCCACGCCTTTAACGGCGTTGATGCTCATCATGGCAGCGGCTATATCGGCATCCAATCTATCAAACACCGGCTCTCCCAGACCCGGCATGACACCGGTGGCCACCACATTGATGCGGGCACCAATCGAGTCGCCGCGCTTATTCAATTGCTCCATGTATCGTTCCATCTCTGGAATTTTGTCCAGGTCGGGGCAGAAAAATGGATTGGTTTCCACCACATCCCAGTCCACGGACTCTGCCCGAATAGGACCCAGTTGCGACAAATAGCCTCGCACCTGAATGCCGCAGTGCTGAGCCAGGTATTTTTTAGCGATCGCGCCGGCGGCAACACGCAGAGCCGTCTCTCTGGCGGAGGCACGCCCACCACCGCGGTAATCGTGAACTCCATACTTCTGGGTATAGGTATAATCGGCGTGAGCGGGCCGAAATGTATCTTTGATGTCAGAGTAGTCTTTAGAGCGCTGATCGGTATTCTCTATGAGCAAACCAATCGGCGTACCGGTGGTCTTACCTTCGAATATTCCCGACAGAATTCGGACTTCATCCGCCTCTCGGCGCTGGGTGGTGAATCGCGACGTTCCCGGTTTACGGCGATCCAAATCCACTTGCATATCCGTAGCGGCGAGCTCCAGGCCGGGAGGACAACCATCTACAATACAGCCCAGAGCCACACCGTGGCTTTCGCCGAAGGTGGTGAC
>JABHWT010000238.1 GCA_018657645.1 Halieaceae bacterium
CCAGGGTTCCCTGCCCCGGTATCTGATCAACACCCATTGGCATGGAGATCACACGGGGGGTAATAAATTTTGGGGCGAGCGAGGGGTAGTTATTATTGCCCACGACAAGGTTCGGGCGCGGATGTCCACACGCCAGGAGATGCCTGCTCTGGGGAGGGTTGTCGAGGCCAGTCCCTCCGCCGCTTTGCCGGTGGTGACATTTGAGGACTCACTGGCCTTGCACTTCAATGACGAGGACATCGAAATCCAGCATTACCGCGCGGGACACACCGATGGTGATAGCGTTATATTTTTTAGCAAAGCGAATGTGGTCCACATGGGCGATCACTTTTTCAACAATGCCTTTCCGTTCGTAGACGTTGGTTCAGGCGGCAATGTTTTTAATTACAGCGCCAATGTCAAGGAGGTTCTGGATCGTGTGGACAATGCCACTGTAATTGTCCCGGGTCACGGTAAAGTTGCCAGCAAAGCAGATCTTCAGCACTACTACAAAATGCTTGTGACGACCTCAAACGAGGTTAAATCCAGGATTGAGCAGGGTCAGAGTGTCGAGGCGATAGTGGCACAGGGCCTGGGCGAGGAGTGGGCATCCTGGGGCCAGGGTTTCATCAATGAAGCGAGATGGATTTCTTTCATTGCCGCGAGTCTCTAGCAGGACAGCCAGCTAGGGCAGCGGCACACCCTCCAAAGACAGCAGCATAGACTTGGCTTGGAGTCCCCCGGCAAACCCGGTGAGGGAGCCGTTGCTGCCAATCACCCGGTGGCAGGGCACCACAATAGGTAGCGGATTGCGGCCATTGGCTGCACCTACCGCCCGCACTGCCGACGGTTTGCCTATGGTCTGTGCTATATCGCGATAGCTGCGCACTTCACCATAGGGGATAGATACCAGGGCTGTCCATACAGACCGCTGGAAGTCGGTGCCACCGGCGCCCAGGGGCAGGTCGAAACGCTTACGACTGCCAGAAAAATACGCCTGTAATTGCCGCATCGAGGACTCAAGAACCGTGTCCATGGATTCAATGTCCTGGCCGGTATCGCCGTGTTGGTCTGGGAATTCAATCCGTAGAAGATAGCTTCCACTGGATACCAGTCGCAGTGTGCCAATAGGTGTATCGAGGTACTGGTAATTCATACGGTAATGCTCCTCCAGAGCAGGTTGGCAGCATAGGAGCGCCAGGGGCGCCAATTGTCGCAGTGATTGGCCAGAGATTGATCGCCTGTAGAAAGGGCTTCAAAGGCCCTGACCAGCCCGAGGTCCCCGGGCGGAAAAACGTCGGGATCACCATATCCTCGCATCGCCACCAGATTGGTCGTCCAGGGGCCAATGCCTTTTAGCTTGGCCAGAGAATCCAGCGCCAGTGTGCTCTGGCAAAGGGCACACTGGCGGCTGACCTCGCGAAGCGTTTCGCGACGGCGTCCGGGCATGGGGAATTCGGAGTCCTCGAGTCGGGCGATC
This sequence comes from Halieaceae bacterium, assembly GCA_018657645.1. Classification (GTDB taxonomy): domain Bacteria; phylum Pseudomonadota; class Gammaproteobacteria; order Pseudomonadales; family Halieaceae; genus JBALVT01. Next base: position 1,460 of record JABHWT010000238.1, read on the forward strand.
ATCGCAGGCTCGGGGAAACACAGGGGATGCGAATTGGGAGTGGCGGCTACTGTCAGTCGCCCGCAAACCTGGCGGGCAGCCTGGGTACTTACCTGTTGACCGACAATTGCGCGAAGGGTTGCCTCGTAAAGTGACCAGTGTACAGGCGTTCGTATGCCGGGGAATTTCTCCACCAGTGGCGCCAGTACCGGGTCGCTGCCCAGTGCCTCGCCGATTATCGATGGGCTTGCATCCAGATCGAACACCTGTCGTACGCGGGCAACGGTGGGCATCAGTTGACGATGGTCGGCCAGGTGTAGTTCGAGCTGCAATGCGTTTTGACCCGATACAGGCGTGACACGAATACGTCCGGTGTCACCGTTGATTGCAATAGTGCGCTGATAACTGTCCGGGGTAACGAGTTCTAAACCTTCAATGGCGTGCCGGCCGAAGAAGTTCATGACCCCTGCCCAGTCGTAGGGTGGACGGTAGTGCAATTGCAATTTGATACCGGGACCATTCACCTTGCCCCGCTGTTTCCTGCGCAGCTCCCCTGGCGTTGTGCCGAAATTGTCGCGCACTACGGCATTAAACCGACGAACGCTGCTATAACCTGCAGCGAAAGCGACTTCGGTGACAGGCAGTGCTGTTTCCAACAACAATTTTTTTGCAAACAGCAAACGTTGATTCTGGGCCACTGCCAGGGGTGAAACGCCGACTTCACGTGCAAATAGCTTGCGTAAGTAGCGTTCGCCCACACCTAGTCTCTCGGCCAGGTGTTCCACAGATCCTTCGTTGAGGGCGCCATTGCGAATCAAACTCAGCGCCCGTACCACGGTGGTCGAACTTCCACGCCAGGCGGGACTGTCGGGAGAGGATTCGGGACGGCAACGCAAACAGGGCCGGTAGCCTGAATCCGCGGCTTGTGCCGCGTGGCGAAAATAAACAACATTCTTTTCTGCGGGTGGTCTTGCCGGACAGATAGGGCGGCAGTAAATACCGGTGGTACGCACTGCCAGGAAAAACTCCCCATCGAAGCGGGAATCTCGGGATAAACGGGCGCGTCGGCAGATACAGGGATCGAGAGCTTCCTCGGGGCTGTTTTGGCTGGCGGCTTGAATCATGCGCTTAATATAGCGCTTACCGGCATCCTGGACTAGCCATTATCGGCCCTGTCAATTGGCAGCGAGTAGGCTCTCGAGTTCGAGACTGGTAGAGGATGTACCATCATCTACATACAAGGTGCCACCGACAATACTCACGCCGAGTTTGGCATTGCGGGTTAGCAGCTGCGAGACGTTTACCACTGAATCCCAGTCGAACTGCCACACCTGCACACGTGGTAAGGCCCCGATAGCATCGCCGCTACGATTCCACCAGGTGGCTGCGCTGCGTCCAAAGGCGTAGACGCTTATCCGTTGGGCTCGCCCGCAGGCTTTGCGCAGTCGCGGCTCCTCGGGCTGGCCCAGCTCGATCCAGTGCTCGATTTCGCCGCTGTCACTCAGCTGCCAGAGATCTGGTTCATCCGCGGAGGAGATACCCCGGGTGAACTCCAGAGCGCGCTCGCAGTGTAGACAATACACCAGCAAACGCACTGCAAGTCGCTCCAGCGTTTCGGATGGGTGACGTGCCAGCGTTAGCGATAGCTGCTCATAACAATTTCTATCGCTGTCGGCCAGGTTGATCTGGGCTTTATATATAGTGGGTTTAAGCGCCATGTCTCAAAATGCCATCAGTGCGCCACTACCACGAGTGGACCAGATATTGACTCTGTGCGGTAGTCGCTCAAGATAGCGCCGTTGCAACACGCGAACTATTCGCGCGACCCAGCGACGCAGAAATACGATTGCCGGCTTCGATCAGCGAGCTAAGATCCAGACCTGTTTCTACGCCCAGTCCCTGTAGCATGTACACCAGATCTTCGGTAGCGACGTTGCCGGATGCGCCCTTGGCGTAGGGGCAGCCACCCAGGCCTGCTATCGAGGCATCTATTGTAGCGATGCCCAGGTGGAGGGCGGTTAGAATGTTACTCAGGGCCTGGCCATAGGTGTCGTGGCAGTGCACTGCGAGTTGTTCGGGTTTGCAAGTGGCCAACAGTTCTTGCAGCAGACGCTCCATGCTGCCGGCAGTCCCTGTGCCTATGGTGTCGCCCAGTGATACCTCGTAGCAGCCCATACCCAGTAGGGTGGATGTTACCGAGGCCACTAGCGCCGGATTAACCTCTCCTTCATAGGGGCAGCCCAGTACACAGGAGACATACCCGCGAACCGGAATGTTATGCTTGCGGGCCGCGTCGATGACAGCATCAAAGCGTTGCAGGCTTTCGGCAATGCTGCAGTTAATGTTTTTCTCGGAGAAGCCCTCCGATGCCGCGGCGAAAATTGCCACCTCATCGACGCCGGCGGACAGGGCCCGCTCGAAGCCCTTGAGGTTAGGCGTCAGGGCGGTATATTTTACGCCCGGCCGACGTTTCAGGCTGTTAAAAACAGCCTCGCTGTCGGCCATTTGAGGGACCCATTTCGGATTGACGAAGCTGCCCGCCTCGATCACCCTGTGCCCGGCTGCCGCAAGATCAGTAATCAGTTGCAGCTTGCTTTCAATGGGGACGGTTTGCGGCTCGTTCTGCAGGCCGTCCCGCGGTCCAACTTCGACGATGGTGACTGTCTGGGGAATTGCCATTTATGCCTCTTCAGCGGGGGTGAAATCAAGTAGCTCGGCGCCGCCATCCACCAGGTCGCCCACCTGGTAGTGAAAATGTTCTACCCGTCCGGCAACTGGAGCTCGGATAGTATGCTCCATCTTCATGGCCTCCATGACCAGTAGTGCAGCATTGGCGTCTACCTCCGCACCAGGCTCTACCAGTAGGGCTACCAGTGTGCCATTCATTGGTGCAGTCAGTCCGGCCTGGGCATCGCTTTGGTCTGTTTCTCCGGTGTCGGGTGGTACTTCGTGAAAGTGGCAGGCTCCCCTGGCAAGGTACAGTGTAAAGCCGTCGTCGGTGCAGGCCAGAACGCCTCGCTGTCGATGGCCGTCCATCTCGACGTGCAGCGTATCGCCCTCCAGTTCTCCGCTCAAATGGGTGAGTCTGCCACCTGCACTAACAATAAATCGCTCGCCCTGCTGCTCAATTTCAACAGCGTGATCCTGTTGTTGACAGTGCAGTGTCAAGCGGTGCATATGTGGCTCATTAAGGCGCCAGGCACTGCTGCTACTCCAGGGCGACCAGCGGTCGATATCGGCGTCAGTTTTATTCTGCGCGTGCCGGTAGCGTAGCAAGGCGAAGGCGGCCAGTGGTAATTCTTCATTCAGATCCTGGGGGCGGTCATGAAAAATCAGACTGTGGTGTTTTTCAATGAAACCGGTATCCAGTTGCGCGGCGACAAAGGGGGCCGAGGTTGCCAGATTGTAGAGGAAATCCAGGTTGGTTACCGTGCCGCTGATGCGATATGTCGACAGGGCCAGGGCCAATCGATGCAATGCGCTTTCCCGGCTGTCATCCCATACGATGAGCTTGGCGATCATGGGATCGTAGTACATGCTGACCTCGTCTCCCTGACATACGCCGGTATCTACCCGCAGGTGCGTCGACTCCTCCGGCGGTTGTAGAAAACTCAGGGTGCCGGTGGCGGGCAGGAAATCGCTATTTGGATCCTCGGCGTAAATTCGCGCTTCAAATGCGTGACCATTGATGCAGATGTCTGCCTGCTCCAGAGGCAGCTCCTCGCCGTAGGCTACGCGTAGTTGCCACTCGACCAGGTCCTGACCGGTAACCATCTCGGTAACCGGATGCTCGACCTGGAGTCGGGTGTTCATCTCCATAAAGTAGAAACTGCTATCTTCGTCCAGCAGGAACTCGACTGTTCCCGCGCCACGGTAATCGATAGCCAGGGCTGCCTTAATTGCAGTCTCCCCCATCTGCTCCCGCAACCGGGTCGACAAACCGGGTGCGGGAGCCTCCTCGATGACTTTCTGGTGGCGACGCTGGACCGAGCAGTCGCGCTCAGCCAGGTACACCGCATTGCCCAGGCTATCGCAGAACACCTGGACCTCAACGTGCCTGGGTTTGGTCAGGTATTTCTCAACCAGCATGGTGTCATCGCCAAAACTGGCAAGGGATTCCCGCTTTGCCGAGGCCAGGGCCTCTTCAAATTCATCGCCGGACCCTACCTGTCGCATACCCTTGCCACCGCCACCAGCGGTTGCTTTTAGCAAAACGGGATAACCCATCTCCTCGGAGGCAGCACGTATAATTGCTGGGTCCTGATCGGCGCCGTGGTAGCCCGGCACGACCGGAACACTCGCCGCCTCCATGATTTCCTTGGCGGCTGATTTAGAGCCCATAGCTTCGATTGCAGTTGGCGGTGGGCCGATAAAACAAATGTCGGCAGCGCTGCAGTCTCGGGCGAAATTGGCATTTTCAGAAAGGAAACCATAGCCCGGATGAATTGCCTGTGCCCCGGTCGTTTTTGCAGCTTGAATAACCCTGTCTGCCAACAAATAGGATTCCCGGGCAGGCGCTGCACCAATGTGGATTGCCTCGTCTGCAAGCCGCACATGCAGTGCCTCGCGATCGGCGTCCGAGTACACGGCCACAGTTGCTATACCCATGCGTCTGGCTGTTTTTATGACGCGACAGGCGATCTCGCCGCGATTGGCTATCAGTATTTTATTGAACATGCCGTCATCCTGGCCTCGGTAGGCAAGTTTTAATCATTCATCCAATTGGGCTTGCGCTTATTCAGAAAAGCGTCCAGACCTTCCTGCCCCTCTTGTGACACACGTATCTGGGCAATACGTACGCTGGTTTCTTCGATCAACTGCGGTGACACGGGTTGGCCCGCCACCCTGGCTATAAGGTCCTTTGCCGCGCGTACTGCCTGCGGACTGTTTTGCAACAGGGTTTCAATTAACTGGTCAATCGTATCATCCAACTGATCCTCGGCTACCACCTCACTGACCAACCCCAGGCTGAGCGCCTTATCTGCGTTAAAGCGCTCGGCGGTGCTAAAGTAGCGTCTCGAGGCGCGCTCTCCGATGGCCTTGATGACATAGGGGCTGATGGTGGCGGGGATCAGACCGATTCTGACCTCGGACAGGGCAAAGCTTGCCCGCGTACTTGCCACGGCCATATCGCAGCAGCTTACCAGCCCTACGGCTCCGCCCATTGTCGCACCCTGTACCCGGGCAATAGTGGGCTGCGGCAGGTCGTACAGTGCTTTTAGCATGGCCGCCAACAACTGCGCGTCTTTGAGGTTGTGTTGGTAGTCGTATTGCGCCATGCGCTTCATCCAGTTGAGGTCTGCACCCGCCGAGAAACTCTTGCCCTGGGAGGCGAGGATAACCACTTTAACCTCGGCCTGGTTTGCCAGGGTATCGAAAGCCTGGCTCAATTCGGCGATAACTGTATCGTCAAATGCGTTGTGTTTTTGCGGTCGATTTATGGTGACACGGGCCACACCTCGGTCATCGACATCCATACGGATTGCTTCTTCAGTCATTGTATAATCCAGCTCTTGTTACATTCGTATTACGCCAAACCTGGATCTCTCGATTGGCGCATTAAGCGCTGCCGAAATAGACAGGCCCAATACCATACGGGTATCCGCGGGGTCTATAACGCCGTCGTCCCACAATCGTGCAGATGCATAATAGGGGTGACCTTGTTGCTCGTATCGATCCAGAATGGGTTGCTTGAAGGCGGCTTCCTCGGCGCTGTTCATGACCTCGTCACTACGGGCCAGTTGTTCCTGTTTGACCGTGGCAAGTACGCCGGCGGCCTGCTCGCCACCCATGACTGAAATACGGGCGTTAGGCCACATGAACAGGAAGCGGGGCTCGTAGGCGCGTCCGCACATGGCGTAGTTGCCGGCACCGAAGGAACCGCCGATAATAATGGTAAATTTGGGGACAGCGGCGCAAGCGACTGCATGCACCATCTTTGCGCCATTTCTGGCAATGCCACCTGCCTCGTATTGCTGGCCCACCATGAAACCGGTTATGTTTTGCAGGAACACCAGCGGTATTTTGCGCTGCGCACAAAGTTCGACAAAATGCGCACCTTTAATAGCTGACTCGGAAAATAATATGCCGTTATTGGCGATAATGCCCACCGGGTAACCGTGGATCCGAGCATACCCGCAAACCAGTGTTTCGCCATATAGGGCCTTGAACTCATCGAAATCCGAACCGTCAATAATTCGTGAAATCACCTCGCGCACATCGTAGGGTTGCTTGGAGTCGGCCGGAATAACACCGTAGATATCTTCAGTGGGGTAGGCCGGGTCCATCGGTTTTCGAATATCCATGCCGGAAAAATCCGGGCCGGTAGCGGCGAGGGGTTTGACCCGGTTGCAACGGGCGACGGCACGCCGCATCAATTCCAGGGCGTGGTGATCGTTGTTGGCATAGTAATCAGTGACACCGGAGTTTCGACAGTGGACATCGGCGCCGCCCAACTCCTCGGCGCTGACTATCTCGCCAGTTGCCGCCTTGACCAGTGGCGGTCCCCCCAGAAAAATAGTGCCCTGATTCTTGACAATAATGGACTCATCCGCCATCGCGGGAATATAGGCACCACCAGCGGTGCAGGAGCCCAGCACCGCTGCTATCTGGGGTATACCCTTGGCAGACATGCGCGCCTGATTGTAGAAGGCATGACCGAAGTGGTCTTTGTCTGGAAACACTTCATCCTGCAGGGGCAGGAAGGCACCGCCCGAATCTACCAGATACAGACAGGGCAGGTGATTTTCCTCGGCTATGGTTTGTGCCCGCCCCTGCTTTTTGACAGTGAGGGGATAGTACGTGCCACCTTTGACAGTGGCGTCGTTGACAAAAATCATGCACTCCTGGCCGGCCACCCGGCCTATGCCAGTGATGATGCCCGCGCTTGGCACTTCGTCGGGGTACACGTTGTAGGCGGCGAGTTGGGATAATTCAAGAAACGGCGTGCCCGGGTCCAGCAAGGCGCTGAGGCGCTCTCTGGGAAGCAACTTGCCGCGCGCGAGGTGGCGTTGCTGTGCCTTGGCTCCTCCGCCCTTACGAATGTGGTCAACCCTGGCCCGCAGGTCATTAACCTGGCTTTGCATGTGCTCCCGGTTGGCTGCAAAGGCCTCGTCCCGGGAATTGATTCGCGTTGGTAGTAAACTCATAGATTAATCCTGATATTCCCTAGCAGCGTGTTGAAAAAGTCTCTGGCGAGTGCAGTACGAGGCGTTTTCATGTGAAAAAGCAGAGTTTATATGCCAATAAATGAGCATTTTGAGCCTGGAAACAACGAAGTAATGTGCCGTCAGAGGATTTTTCAACACGCTGCTAGGCACTCTCATTGAACAGTTCGCGTCCGATCAGCATGCGTCGGATTTCCGAAGTACCGGCGCCGATTTCATAGAGCTTGGCATCTCGTAGCAAGCGACCGGTATTTGCTTCATTGGTATACCCGGTTCCCCCCAAGATCTGAATTGCCTGCAATGCCATTTGGGTCGCTCGCTCTGCCGTAAATAGAATCACTGCCGCGCAGTCCTTGCGGCTTTCCTGGCCCCTGTCACAGGCGCTGGCTACCGCATAGAGGTAGGCGCGGGACGCATTGAGGTCGGTATACATGTCTGCGATCTTGCCTTGTATCAACTGGAACTCGCCGATGCTCTGACCGAACTGCTTGCGGTCGTGAATGTAGGGCACTACCTCGTCCATGCAGGCCTGCATAATTCCCACCGGCCCACCCGAGAGTACAGTGCGCTCAAAATCCAACCCCGACATCAAAACTTTTACACCCTTGCCCTCTTCCCTGAGCACATTCTCTACCGGCACTTCTACATCTTCAAACACTAATTCACAGGTATTTGACCCCCGCATGCCCAACTTGTCGAGCTTGGGTGAGCGCGAGAATCCCGGGTAGTCTCGCTCGACTATAAAGGCGGTGATGCCCCTGGATCCTGCTTGCAGATCGGTTTTGGCATAGATCACATACACATCGGCGTCGGGGCCATTGGTAATCCACATTTTGGTGCCGTTGAGAACGTACCTGTCGCCTTTTTTTTGCGCGTGTAATTTCATACTGACAACATCGGAGCCGGCATTGGCCTCAGACATGGCCAAAGCGCCAATATGTTCTCCGCTGCACAATTTGGGCAGGTACTGCTGTTTCTGTGCCTCGTTGCCGTTTTTGCGCAATTGATTGAGGCACAGATTGGACATGGCTCCGTAGGATAGTCCAACCGAGGCCGATGCCCGGCTGATCTCCTCCATTACAATGGCATGTGCCAGGTAGCCCATATTACTGCCACCGTATTGCTCTTCCACGGTTATGCCTAACAGGCCCATATCGCCAAAACAGCGCCAGAGGTCCGAGGGAAAGCTGTTGTCCCGGTCGATGTCAGCCGCGCGCGGCGCGATCTCCTTTTGACACATTTGCCGGGTTGCATCTCGCAGCATTTCCAGCTCTTCGCCGAGTCCAAAATTCAGGGTAGGGTATCCGCTGTTCATATTTTTTTCCTGTTAGAAGTGCCCTGGTCCGGTGCTATATAGCTGCTGAGTGAACGCTCACACAAGGCTTTGATCTGATCCAGATTGGCCAGCATGTCGTCGATATCGCGTTGCTGTTGTTGCAATGTCTGGCGTCGGCTGTCGATAGTGTCTATGAGTGAGTGTAGTTGATCGGTGTTATTGTGCTGGGGATCGTACATGTCGATTACTTCAATACATTCTTTCAACGACAAGCCAATTCGCTTGCCCCTCAGAATCAATTTGATTCGCACTCGGTCGGAGGGTGTGAACAGGCGTTTTTGCCCCTCGCGAAGGGGGCTGATCATGCCCTTCTCCTCGTAGAATCGAATGGTCCGGGTAGTAACTCCGAATTCCCTGGCCAGATCCGAGATGGTGTAGGTTTTATTAGACAATCGAGCTGCACCTTCATCGTGTAGAGAGCCCAGCATAGTACAGATTTACGTTAACGTAAACGGAAATTGGACGAAATATGGATACCCCGCTTATGTAGAGCATCGGAGGCTTCATTTTTGATATTATCGCTTTGTTCAACACAGGCGATCCCGGGACGATTGGTACCTATGGCGAAAACTGTATTACTACCACTGCTAGCCGATGGCAATTTTCACTCTGGCCAGGACTTAGCCAAAGCAATCGGGGTCAGCCGTACCGCCGTGTGGAAACAACTGGCCGCGCTGGAACAACTGGGTGTGGAGGTCGAGTCTGTAAAGGGGCGAGGGTACCGCATTCCGGGAGGACTTGACTTGCTACAGGAATTGGCTGTACGTGGAAATCTAAACCAGCGAGCAAACACGCTTATTGGTGAGTTCGCGCTACACGAGGTTATAGACTCCACCAATGCCGAGATTATGCGGCGTCTGGAACTGGGCGAGGCCGGTGGTCTGGTGTGCACCGCAGAACAGCAAACGGCAGGTCGTGGTCGTCGCGGTCGGCAATGGGTGAGCCCCTATGGAAGAAACCTGTATGTTTCACTGGCCTGGGAGTTCACGCAGGGCGCCGCTGCACTGGAGGGATTGAGTTTAGCTGTCGGGGTGGCGGTTGCTCAGGCCCTGGCCAGTTGTGGTTTGCCGGGTGTACAGCTGAAATGGCCTAATGATGTGTTATACGGTGGAGCCAAGCTGGGCGGAATCTTACTGGAAATGGTTGGTGATGCGGCCGGCGTTTGCCATGTTGTAGTGGGGGTGGGATTGAATGTGAATATGCCGTCGGGCAGTGCTGGGGAAATTGATCAGATATGGACGGATGTGTCGACAATGGCCGGTGCAGATTGCCCCGGGCGCAATGTACTGCTGGCGGCCCTGTTGAACGAACTCCTACCCCTGGTGGCCGATTACGAGACAACGGGTTTTTCAGTGTGGAGGGAGCACTGGCAGTCACGGGACGCATACTATGGACAGTCTGTGATATTAAGCGCTGGCTCCAACGTGCAGGCAGGCGTTGCACAAGGCGTCGACGAGCGCGGTGCTTTACTGCTCGATACCGCCGCTGGTCGGCAGGTAATTTACGGTGGAGAAGTGTCCCTGCGGAGAACGGAATGAAATTGGCGGCAACCTGCCTGCAGTTTGATATAGGCAATAGTAGCGCCAAGTGGCGCCTGCTTCGGGCCGGCGAAATCGTGTCCCGGGGGAGTTTCAATCCCGGGGATCTGGCATCCAGGCAGGCCTTGTTGGACTGTACGGTAGAACTCGAGCAAGCGTGGGTGGCCAGTGTGGCGGCGCCCGAGACGGAAGCGGCGCTTGGGTCAATGCTGGAGCAACAATGGGGCGTGAAGGCCTGGTTTGCCCGCACTGCTGCGCATGGCGCAGGAGTTACCAATAGCTACGCAAACCCCGATAGAATGGGAGTGGATCGATGGCTGGCTATGCTGGCAGCCCGGCGCCACGTCGAGGGGCGGTATTGTGTCGTCGATGTGGGCTCCGCATTGACCATTGACCTGGTCGACGCTACGGGTGTGCACGAGGGCGGATATATTATCCCGGGGGAGGCGCTGATGGAGCGCGCGCTACAGCTCGATACCGATCGGGTTCGCTTTACCGAGCAAATCGATTTTGCGCTGAACCCGGGTAAGTCCACTGCCGAGGCCGTGCGCCACGGCATTGCGCTGGCGCAGGCAGGCGCAGTGCGACTTGTATTAGAGCGCTCGGGAGTCTGTGCTTCCGGTGCCACATTGTTTTGCGGTGGGGGTGGGGAGCAGCTAATGCAATTACTGGGTTTGGACGAGATATGGGCACCAGATCTGGTATTTGAGGGATTGCAGGTTATGGCCCATGATAGTAGCCATTAATGACCGAGATCAGGTAGGCTCGGTAAACTATCTGCAATAATAGACTGTAGATTCTAATTTTTTGGTCGATAATACGCTTCGTAGGGAGATGGGAGAGAGGTATTTTCAATGGCACAGTTTACCAATTTGTTGGTGGTATACGACCCGACTCAGGAGGGACAGCCGGCGCTGGAGCGGGCGGCAGAGATTGTCGATCAGCATTCGGCAAAGCTCCACGTCTTTGCTTGCATACATTCGGATTTAGAAGGGACTGGCGACCAGTCTGACGCCGTAAAACGACTTATCGACCAACAGCAGGACATTCTGGACAAGGCCACGGCCTTTTTGGTGGAACGCGGCGTAGAGCTAAGTACAGAGGTGGAGTGGGACAGAGACTGGTATCACGCGGTCGTGCGAGCATCGGTTAAAAACGGCAGCGATATGGTTTTAAAATCGTCTTACAAGCACTCAGCGGGCAAACGTATGCTGAGCAAAACCTCCGACTGGACCCTGATACGGGAATGCCTTTGCCCGGTGTTGCTGGTCAAGGAGGCCGCTCAGCGGGATGTTCTGAAGGTGCTGGCCGCCGTTGATATCACCGCCAAAAAGGAATCGTACAGTCGACTGAATCAGAATATTCTTAATTTCAGCAAGCAAATCCTCGATACCCGCGGCTCCAATGCTGAGGTGCATGTTATCAACGCTTTTCAGGACGTTAGGGCGTTCCCGGACAGAGAGGAACTGGTTCGAGATAGCGGTGTTGAGAGCGACAACATACATATCAGACTGGGTAATCCCGAGGACGTTATTGTTGACCAGGCAAGGAGCCTGGACGTAAGCCTGGTAGTGCTTGGCAATTCTACCCGGTCTGGTCTGGCGGCGGCGCTTTTGGGTAATACGGTGGAGAAGGTGCTCGATAAACTGGATTGTGATGTGCTGTCCATGCCGTGAGCAACGGTCCTCCCCGGTCGCATTCACTCATTCATTGCATCGATTGCGGCTTTGATCAGAATAATATTTAGCCCCCGGTAAGCGGGGGAACCCCTGTGAATTCTAAAGTGATCATTCTGGCCGCCGTCCCGGTCGATAAAGTAACCGTCCAGTTGCTGGCCATTGACATCGATGACCAGAGAGCCCTCGATGTTCTCCCAGTACGCCATGATCGGGTGTTGGCCAAGGCCTCCCGTGTTTTTGGAGGAACTGCCCACAACCGAGTAAATGGTGCCCTGGTTTGGGTCGGGGCCGAGATTCGGCTTGTGATAGCTGCCCGAACCCAGGGGGTCTCCGTCTCCGGCATTCAGGGCGTGAATATTGGTGTCGTAGGTGTCGGATGTGCCGTAGTGCCCGTCGACCAACACCGAGCGCTCATAGGAGTGGCTGTGCCCGGATAAGTTGAGGTCGGCGCCGTAGGCCTCGATGACCGGGTTGAAGCGCTCTCGCATTTCTGCAAGTTGAGCTTCGGCATCGGAGTCGTGGGAGCCCTA
>JABHWT010000311.1 GCA_018657645.1 Halieaceae bacterium
ATCCCCAACCTTTCCGACGACGATGTTAAACCTTGGGACAAGCAGCTGGCGGATTGGATGAGCATCTTCAGAGCGGCACTCCTGGAGGCGCCGGAACTGCACATGTTTATCGCCCTGGCAACCAAGTCCCCGGCCATCGTAGCCATACTCGAGAAAATCAAATCCATCGCCACCGTCCTTCGCCGGGAAGGGTTGAGCGAGGAGGCCTCGGTGCATCACGCCCAAGGCATCGTATGGACGGTGATGAGCTTTACGTATTTCGAGAGCATGGCGCAGGATCCCCTGATAATCAAAGGCATTCAAAATACCTCGGGATTGCAGGAGTACAGCGATATCACACCCTATTTTGCGGTGGATAATTACGACGAACTATGGGCCGAAACCGTAAAGCGTAATATCGACGGCATTGGAGTACAGCTAAGGCACCTCTGAACGCAGAGTCTGAGCCCTATTGGCGGGCGGCAATCATTCTATCGACGCCCGTCTGCCAGGAAACCCGACAGGTCCCAGCCAGTTGAGTGCGCAGACTATTATCCAGTCTGTACTGGTGAATACCTGCATCACTCTCCACGATCGCCACCTCCTTTCCGACCTGCCTCGCCATGTAGCGACACAGTTCCTCGGTGCCAACAGGTTCATCACCACCCCAGTTGACAATGGTTGCAGGGACGCCAGCACCGGCAAGTAATAGGGGCGTTTGGGCAAAGATATCATCCTCATGAATTGGGCTGCCCACCGACACCCGACCGGGTAATACCGGGATGGGCAGGTCGGCCAGGATCATGTCGAGGTAGATGGCGGCAAGCCCGCCATTATCACCATAGGCCGCATTCATTCGGGCAATGGTTGTTGGCAGCTCAAAGGCCTCTGCTGCGAAACGGGTAACAGCTTCCTGGGCAATCTTGGAAACGCAATAGGTGGGTGCATAGGGCTGCGGGCTCCCTCCCAGTGGGTCGTTCTCTACCACAGCTCTATTGCCATCTTGCGGTGACGCGTACACCCCGCAGGTGGACATCACCAGGGCCGACTCGGCCTGGCGAAAGCGTTGCATCAGCCGACCCGTGCCCTCGGCATTGATCCGGATTGAGCGGTTGTAATCCTCGCCCGGTTCAATAATCGCCGCCAGATGCAACAGATGATCAAAACGCTCTGGCAACGTCGACCAGTCGGGAGACTCGAGATCAACTACCGCAGTGCGAATGCCGGCATCCTCACAGCGCTGTCGGGTGGCCGGGTCGCTGAATCGGGCAATCCCCCAGACCTCGTTATCAGTAGCCAGACGGGCCGCCAATGGAAACGCGATTTGCCCTGCCGGGCCGGTCACTAAAATACGTTTGCCCTGAAGGCGAGTGCTGTTGTCCATTTTATTGCTTTTCTCCAATAGTGAATGTCGCGGTGTTCACAGCCGTGTTAGCCAATGAAACAATATGCGATGGCTTAAAGACTGTCCACAGGGTAACGTAACAACATACTATACTGCAGCACAAAGCCGGTCGGCAGTCTCTCTATGAAATGAGTTTTGAGGACTTTGAGCAGCAGATCATCCACCAGATGAGTGGTGCACTGGAGAGTGGCGGATAGCGCTGTCAATGAACAGCTAGAATTGTAATTTGTTCTCTATTTCTGTAGATTGCGGGGCGACCCACTGGGCCCGTTTATGAACTTGTTCAAGGGCTTCCTCTGAGATACACGTTCCGCTGCTGAACACAAGAATTTGAACATCAGGGCACCTCTGAATAATGGAGAAAAAATATGTCTGAACAATCCCCCAACCTGTTTGACCTGGCCATGTCAGAGGAATCGCAACCCCTGTTACATGCCGTTAAAAAACACATAGAAGATAATGTCAACCCGATCACGCCGGAGTTCTATGCCCTGCAAGATGAAAAGGAAGATCGCTGGTCATGGCACCCGCGGCAAACGGAATTACTGGAGGCAGCCAAGCAGAAAGCGCGGGACGCTGGCCTGTGGAATTTCTTTCTGCCCGATGCCGAAACTGGTGAGGGGCTAAATAACCTGGACTATGCCTATATCGCCGCCGAATTGGGCAAAAGCCCCCTGGCTTCGCAAACCCTGAACTGCAGTGCACCCGATACGGGCAATATGGAAGTGTTGGAGCGCGTGGGTACCGAGGCGCAAAAGAAGCAGTGGCTGGAACCCCTGCTCAATGGAGAAATTCGCTCCGCCTATGCCATGACCGAACCCGGCGTAGCCTCCTCGGATGCCAAGAACATCAGTACCACGGCTGTACTGGAGGGCGATGACTGGGTAATCAACGGCGAAAAATACTATATTTCCGGTGCTGGCGACCCGCGCTGCAAGATCCTGATCACCATGGTTAAAACCAGCCCCGATGCCCCGACTTTCCGTCAGCAATCGCAAATACTGGTGCCCAAGGATACACCCGGCGTAGAAATTGTGGGTCCCATGCATGTGTTTGGTGAAGATTCAGCCCCTCACGGCCATATGCATATCAAATTCAACAACGCGCGAGTACCCAAGGAAAATGTGTTGTGGGGCGAGGGCCGGGGTTTTGAAATTTCCCAGGTTCGCCTGGGCCCGGGTCGTATACACCACTGTATGCGTTCCATTGGCCAGGCGGAGAAAGCCATGGAGCTAATGGTGAAGCGTGCCGCTACCCGCGAGGCCTTTGGCAAACCCATTGTTAAGCTGGGCAAGAACCTGGAAGTTATCTCCCGAGCACGCATCGAGATAGATGCCATGCGCTTGATGGTCCTACAGGCTGCCAAGGCCATGGACGTACTGGGTAACAAGGAAGCCAGGGTCTACGTGAGTGCGGTAAAGGCCATGGTGCCGGAGAAAGTCTGCAATATTATTGACCAGGCTATCCAGATGCACGGCGCCACGGGTATCTCCCAGTGGACACCATTGGCGGGCATGTACACCAATCAGCGTCATCTGCGCTTTGCCGATGGCCCCGATGAAGTTCACCACATGGTTGTGGGTCGTGCCGAAGTGCAGAAGTACGACCTCTGGTAGACAGTGCGACTTCACCTCATGAACTTCCCCGCCCCCGCGGGGATAGCTCCCTTCCAACAAACAGAAAATACCTTGATCAAAGCCGTAGTGAAGAAACTGCCAACCGAAGATTACATTGCAGCTGTCAGCTGAACACTCATTACAAGGGTCTCAAAACAACCAACGGCAACTCCCTCGGTTTGCACATGGCCTGGTATCGCCTGGTCGTATGGTTCTTTTTACACAGCACCTCATACAATTGCTGCCGCTCTTCACCACTTGCAACATGGGCTTTCACCGGACACCAACGTCGATTGACTCTCACCCACGCTGGGGGATTCGATCGAATATTGAAAACCCAGTGCGGGTCGGTCGGCCCGCCTCCGTTACTGCCGCGAACCACATAATTCCCGTTCACCCGGTGGTAGGGCAAACCTGTAATCCGAAGTTTTCCCGTCTTTGCGCCAATGGTTTTGAGCAATAAGGTTTCCTGATAGTCCGTACCCAGAGCCACACAGTACTGTTTGGTCATCAGGGAATAACCGGTCAACCAGAGCAGTGCTTTATCGATCGCCAACCCCCACTTTCCGCGCAGCACTATCATATGCCGCTTGCCGCCAGAGGAAAATTTCTCTTTATCGGCAACAGTGGCTGGCCGTTCATCCCGATTGGCGTCATTTGTTTTGTTCATCGAATGCTCTGTCCCCAGTGCAATAATTTGTCAGAGGGCTGGCACACACGCGGGATAAATGCATTACCCGACCAGCGACCCAAGCCCGAATTCACAGAGTTTCAGCCAATGCCCTGCGGTAGCTAAGCGGTGTTCCCCAGGACAATTCAATTTCCTTGGCCTTTCGGGTCCAGAAATGTAAATCCGTTTCCCACAAATACCCCATACCACCAAATACCTGATGCGCATCGAGGCAGGTTTGGGTGAAAGCCTCATTACAAAAAGATTTTGCCAGGGCGATTTTCGAAGAGGTATCGTTACTGCCCTGATCTATGGCGGCTATAGCTTCAT
>JABHWT010000410.1 GCA_018657645.1 Halieaceae bacterium
CCGGCCAGAATACTACCCATTCCGCCCGCGGCTCCAGTCAGGATCACCCGTTGCTGGTTCAATTTCATCCCTATCTCCCTGCTATTGTGTTAGTAACATTGTACTTTCGAGTTGCCACTTGTTCGGCCTTAAGCCGTGTGAATACTACGCGAAAAATCTGCCCTTCAGCGTAGTCAAAATACAGACCTACGGCAACTGGAAGCATGCTAAAAAATCCTCTGGCGGCAAGTTGCTTCGTTGTTTACTGGCCCGAGGAGCTCACTTAATGGCGCGATGAGAATTTCCCTTCCCCTTCACTCGTAGACATCCCGGCGGGATGCTGCCACTATCAAATACCATGACGTTGCCCAAAACCACACCCTGGACGCTCAGAATATTCGATGCTCTACCCGGTAGTCCATCGGCTATAGGCCTCAGCTTCGCCGCTGTGCTGCTGATAGTATTTTTTGTGGTAAGAACTCTGTTCGACGGCGGTACATGGTCTACCGCAGGCGATCTACGTCTTGCTCTTATTCACATTCTGCTTACTGCCTACACCGCCACTGCCTACGCATACCTCCTGTCCACCACAAAAAAAACCGCGCAAGACCTGTTCAGCGCTGTCAAGCACGATCCCCAGTGGCAGGCCATAGCCGATAGCGTCGGCACGCATCTGCGCTGGGGCCTGATACTTGCAGCTGGACTGGGCGTCCTTATCGATGTACTTGTCACTGACGTCACGACGGTGGGTTCGGAACCCTGGGTATGGAGTGAGACCAACCACGATGCGCGCTGGATGCGCATACTCGGCCCGTTTTTCTCTGCCTGGATGAGTTGCCTGATCTATGTGCTACTGGTGGAGTCTGCGCGTCTCTCTCGCCTGTCTGATAGTATCCGCTCGCTGGAGCTACTGGATTTGGAGCCCTATAAACCACTGGTACGTCAGGGGCTGACCAACGCCCTGCTGGTGGTGGGTATGACCTCGGTGTTGTCACTATTTCTGCTGGAACCCGGCTTTATTCCATTGCTTATCCGGACCACCATCACCTTTGCCGTCATCGCCTGGATAGGCCTGATGCTGCCGCTGCGGGGTATTCGAAAAAAAATACGAATGGCGAAAGAGAAGGAGCAAGCCTGGTGTCGCCAGGCGTTGATTAGCGCGAGGAACCAATTGAAATCCGGGACCAGCGGACAACAGCCTATCGCCGAAATTATTGCCTACCAGTCCATGATAGAGAGCATCCGGAACTGGCCCTTCGACAATCCCACCCTGACCCGCTTTGCGCTTTACCTGCTGATTCCGCTGGGCTCCATGTTCGGCGGCGCCCTGGTGGAACGAGGGCTGGAGTTGTTCCTGTTCTGAGCAGGGGCACTCCCGAGGAAAGATAGTTTCCAATTTTTCCCGACGATCTGGTACGACCAAGATCACAGGATTTGGGCTTTATCTCGACGCGCAAACAGGGCATGATCTACCGCCCCCCGGGGATCAACTACATTCCAGCGGCAAAATTAAACCACCAGGACACAGGTTATGAAATTCGCATTGGTACCGATCAACGTCGGCGTAAAATCCATTGACCAAATGGTGGGCCTGGCCCAATTGGCGGAATCAGCAGGCTTTGAGTCTGTCTGGACCTTTGAGCATGTGATTGTGCCCCTGGATTACCAGTCCAAATATCCCTACAGCGCCGACGGGAAGATGGGAGCCACACCGGAAACCAACTTTATCGACCCGCTAATCGCGCTATCCGCTGTAGCGGCAAAAACTGAGACCCTGCGCCTGGGCACCGGGATAAACATCGTCGCCCAGACCAACCCCATGCTGTTGGCAAAGCAGGCCGCCAGCCTGGACCTCCTATCCAACGGCCGCTTTATGCTGGGTGCGGGAATCGGGTGGATGGAAGAGGAATTTGGCGCAATGGGAACACCCTTTGCTCGCCGTGGCGCGCGTTTCGACGACTACATGGTCGCCCTGAAAAAAGTGTGGAGTGGCGAGGTGGTTGAACACCAGAGTGATTTCATCAACTGGTCTGGATTCAAGAGCTACCCGCTACCGGTACAACGCCCCGGCGTGCCACTGATTATTGGTGGTGCCAAGGGCAAGATCTTCGAACGCATCGCCAGGCATGGGGATGGCTGGTTTGCTCCCACCTCCAACGCCTCAAACCTCGCCCCAATGCTGGACAATCTCAAAGCAGCCTGTGACGAGCATGACCGGGATTACGACAGTATTGAAATCACCTCCATGTGGGACAACCAGGGGGGCGCGGATGCTATCAGGGCCTTTGAGGATATCGGCGTAAGCCGGGTCATCGTACCCCTGTTCGCTCTGGGTAAAAACCCGGTGGAAGGTATTGGCAAGATGGCGGCGGATTACATTGCCTGATTATTCCACGACAACCGGGTTGGCTGGTCAACCAACCTCCAACCCATCCAGGTTTCCGTCGCGCCGGTAGTCCGCCAGCAGATCCATAAACTCCATTGGCCCACCCAGGAAAAAACCGTTCTGGCGGCTTATCTCTCCGGGTTTACCCTCGTTGTTGTAATAGCTGGGCGTGCACCCCTGCTGAAACTCCCCTCCTAATGAGGCAAGGCTGAGAATTTTGTTTACCCAGGCGGTCTCGGCTTCTTCCGTAACTTCCAGGGTGGAAATATTCCTGTCGATAGCGGTCTTGATAATATAGGCCAGGTGCTTGCCAGTCTCGCCCAGCATGTGGGTGAAATTCACGGTGAATCCAGATTGGGTAATACTCATTACAAAGAAGCAATTAGGAAAGCCGTGGGCCTGCATGCCGTGCAAGGTGCGCACGCCATTGCTCCATCTGTCCGTCAGGCTCTGACCGTGACGGCCGACGATATCGTAGCCACCCCGCTGGGTATAAGACGTGCCGACCTCAAAACCACTGGCATAGATCAGGCAGTCGAGTTCGTATTCTTTACCATCTACCACGACTCCCTTCTCGGTAATGCGCTCGACTCCCTTGCCCTGGGTATCTACCAGGGTGACGTTTTCTCGGTTGAAGGTCGGCAGGTATTCATTGTGAAAACACGGGCGCTTACAGAATTGGCGATAATAGGGTTTTAGAGCCTCTGCGGTGGTTTTGTCCTCCACCTGAGAATCTACCCTGGCGCGTATTTCCTCCATTTTCGCAAAGTCTGCCAGTTCCATATTCCTGGCAATGGCCTCGGGTGACAAATCTGTTTCATTCCCCTCCTGCACACCGAGAATCAGTTTTCGGATGATGTCGGTCCAACCGTCCTTCACCAGGTCCGTCTCCTGGTATCCACCTGCGGTGAGAACCTGAAAATTGTCCATTCTGTCCTGATGCCAACCGGGCTTCAGAGATTTCTCCCACTCCGGATCAATGGGGTCGTTGTGCTTTTCATCGACAGAGGAGGGCGTACGCTGGAACACGAAAAGTTCTTTTGCTGACTCTCCTACGTGCGGCACACACTGCACCGCTGTAGCGCCGGTACCCAGTATGCCAACGCGTTTGCCGGCCAAGCCAGTCAGTTCTCCATTGGCACTGCCGCCGGTGTAGTCGTAGTCCCAGCGACTGGCGTGAAAGGTATGGCCCTTGAAATCTGCGATTCCCGGGATTCCGGGCAACTTCGGTTGATTGAGAACACCCAGAGCGTTGCAGATAAAGTGGGCTTTCATACGGTCGCCACGATTAGTGGATATGACCCAGTGCGAGTCGCTCTCATCCCACCTGACCTCCGTCACTTTAGTCTGAAAACACACGTCGCGGTAAAGATCGTAATGCCTGCCTATTCGCTGGCAGTGCTCGAGAATCTCCAGTCCGGTAACGTACTTCTGCCGCGGTATATAGCCAGTTTCCTCAAGCAGCGGTAGATAAATATAAGACTCGATATCGCAGGCCACACCAGGGTAGCGGTTCCAGTACCAGGTGCCACCGAAGTCTCCGGCGCTATCTATAAAGCGAATGTTATCAACACCCTCGTCTCGGAGCCGCGCACCGGTCAGGAGGCCGCCAAATCCTCCGCCAATTATGGCTACCTCTACTTCATCGGTAAGAGCTTCACGCTCGATTTCGGATTCAACATAGGGGTCCTCCAGGTAGTGCGAATGCTCTCCGGCAATCTGAATGTACTGGTCGTTTGCGTCATCGCGGAGTCGCTTTTCGCGCTCCACTTTATACTTATCTCGCAGTGTATCTGCGTCGAACGTTGATCCGTCAGTGGCCATGTTTATAAGTCCCCCGGTTAAATCAGCTTAAAACCAATAATTGAAAGTAACAGACACGGCGCGCTGCCACAAATCAGGTGTTCATTGCTGTTTGCTTGCCCTTCCCGGAATGTCTTTTGAGAAGCTGATTAACGGGCTTGTTTTAATAAAAACCATAGCACAGCAGGCGAAACCGGCTCCCCCGGCTCCGGTGTGGGCCCGGTCGTTGGCGTTGGCGCCGGCGTAACAGATTGACGAAAGTTCGCGACAGTGTAGGCCGTATTATTGAGTGATTTGACGTTGTATGCTGACTGGGCATCGCCATCTACAATACCGGTGGGCTGGCCATTGTAGGAGTTCAACGGACTGGACCAGAAATTGCGGCGGGTACAACCCCCGGAGCAATTGTATGCCATGATCGTACGAAATGAATTGTCCGGCGCCTGATAACCGTAGGAGTAGGGATAGGCCCCGGAGATACTGGAGTTGGCGCGGTCGTGCATGGAGCCCATATTATGGCCCAGCTCATGACCAAAGCTGTAGTATCCCGTTGCACAGGTGTATCGCACGACTGAAAAAGCCAAAGACGCGAAAGACGTGGAAACTGTCCTCATTAGATACCCTATTCCACAAGCCCCGGAGGCTGCGACAATCAACACAACCTCATCGGCGCCGTATGTGTCGCGCAGGGAATGAACGTTATCCATGTAGCCATCGCTGCTGGCTTGCAATCTACTGAGCGTTGTTCCCCAGCCGAAAGCTGATTCGTCATAGGCCACTTCCGCACTGTGTACGAGATTCACTCGCTGTGTTACGCCGCTATTGGCGTACCCGGTGTTGGTTTCCGAGATGGCCAGATCAATGAGGTTGTCTATCGCTGCTTGCCCACCCTCCGCAGTTTTTGCCGCCGCCGTGTAGACAACCAGAACATCGATAATAGAACCATCATCCGCCGCAACCAACGAGCCGCTGACCCGGGAGCTGCCGGTCAGTTCCGAAGGGGCAACTTGCAGGGGGTGCATTTCAGGCTCGAATTGCGACCTGTCGATTTGCCGGATGAGGTGCGCCCCGCGATAGGCGCGTACTCGGTATAGCGCATCAGGCAGGGTAATATTGGCGGACGTGTGTTTGCCGCGCGTAACCAGTACCACTTCGCTGCCGGAAATTCCCTCAATGTGGCCAATCCAGGTTACCCCAGCCCCTGGACGGGTGTAAACGCTATTCTGTACTGCGATATAGACGGTATCGTCAAACAGGTTTAATGCTATCTGCCCATGCAGTGTTGCCCTGGCCTCGGTGTCAACGACTCCCGGGGTGATGTTTACAGCTCGACTACGAATTATCTCCGGGCCGCGAGGTAACGTACCGCCCCCGGGTAATTCGGCCGCTTCAAACAGGGACACAATATTGCCATCGGCATGAACCGGCCCACTATTGAATATGGCCCCGATTGCAAACAGGCAAATAAGAACGCCGCCAGGAAGGCAGTACTTCATCGTCGCCCTCCCAATTTTCCCGGGCTAAGGTTACTAGGCATTGGCCTCCGCTGAGACCCGTGCAATACTCGGGTGCTCAGCCAGCCTTGCCAGCAAGGCAGTGAGTTCTGGCTGCCCATCCAGCAGGTCGACATCAACCACACTCTTGGCCAGCATTCCCGCCAGTCCCAGGCAATAGAATGCGTAGAAGTCGGCAATGGTGAACTCATCACCCATCGCATAGGGCTCACAGACTGCCAGCCGTGACACCGCCTTGATACCCTTGGCCAGATCTGCGCGCACTTCCGACTTGGTCTCTTCACTAATCGGTTTTTTAAACAGAAGTTCGGGTAGACAACGCCGCGCAACCAGTTCGACATCAAGTTTCAGGTGACACACCAGTTCCATCGTCTTGCCGGCGACAAAGGGGTCGTCCGGCAATAGCGGAGGTTCGGGCTGGAGTCGCTCGAGGTACTCGAAAATGGCCAGGGACTCGGACAGAAAGCGCCCATCGACCTCGATAGAAGGCATCTTGCCCATGGGCGATCTTTCCAGGTAACTCTCTTCCTGTGACGGTGGCGCCTTGACCTCCTCAAACGACAGGTTTTTCTCGATGAGAAGAGCCTTTGCCAGGCTGTAGTAGTTGCTCATGCGTAAACCGTGTAATTTAATCATGTTTGTCCTCAATAGAGTTTGACGTGGTGCGATAGCTTGAAGGAAATGCACTTTTGTGCACCGAATTTACTATATCCAACTGGCGGCGGGCAATATAAAAGTGTTGAAAACTCCGGATAACAGGGGCTCCTGGCACTGCTGACCTGGGATACCTGCTGGCCGGGGAAACATCATAGCCATTGTTCATATAAGCAAGCATTCAACAGTATGTTATCAGCCTGGCCCTCTACGGCAGGCAAGTGGCGATTCCCGCGGTAGAGGTATAAACTTCATTCAAAACCATTGTTATTGCGCGAACGGTGGTTGTTGCCCCACTTCCAAACGGATCCCGGCATGCAACTCGGCACTAAACTACTGGTATTGCTCATCCTGCTATTTGGCAGCTATGCGGTGTCTGAGTATGCACTGCAAAGGCAGGTACTTTATCCGGCTTTTGTCAAATTGGAAACTGAAGGAGCCACAAGCGATCTCGATCGAACGCTGTTTGCTATTCAGAACGAAGTGGATCACCTGGATATCCTGGCCAGAGACTGGTCTAGTTGGGATCTGACCTACGATTACATGGTTTCGGCAGATCCATCGTTCCTCAGGTCCAATTTGAGTATCGCCACGCTTATCGATGGCGATTTGAGCATGACTTTGATACTCGACAATGCAGGCGGATCGGTTCTGAGCCTTGTTCCTGACCCGCAAACAGGCCAGAACATCGGTCTCTACAGCCTGGTTTATCCGGACTTTATAGCGAGACTGCATACATTGCGTTCATGGACAGAGCTAAACGGCAAGTCTGTGGAGCGACCACTACGAGGCATAGTAAGGACAAAGCGCGGCTTCATGCTGGTGAGTGCTCGCCCCGTTCTGACAACCCGCAGCGAGGGACCGAGTCGCGGTTTGCTGGTACAGGGTCGGGTACTGACCCGGGAGAGAATAGAGCGCATCGTCAGGCAAACACATGTGACTTTCCAAATTATACCCGTTGCCGACATTGGAGCCCTCTCTTTACTAGCAGATACCCTGGCACAAGCAGCAGTTTTAGACCAGCACCCCATTACACGGCGGGAAGACAGCCTGGATATATTTGCTTTGACACATGATATGTGGGGTCAGCGAGCTTTCCTGGTCAAGGTCACCATACCCCGTGATATAACGAAACAGGGCATCCTGATAACCAACTACGCTATTATTTCCGCCCTGGTATTGCTGATTGTTACCGTCGCGCTTCTGTTGTGGCTGCTGCGGAAGCTTATACTTAGGCGAATTGCCAGCCTGGACCAGTACGTAAAAAACATCGCCGCCAGCCACGATTATACAAAACGCCATCGCGTGGAAGGCAACGACGAGTTGGGGTCGCTTGGCAAGGGCATAAATAGCCTGATAGAGGTAATCGAACACAAGACCTCTGCACTTACCAGGCTGAATGAAAAATTGCACCAGCAAGCTCTCCTGGACGGCCTGACCGGCATAGCAAACAGGCGAAAACTCGATGAGTTTCTGGATCAACAGTGGCGGCTCGCTTATCGCAATCAATCATCGATTGCCATTATCATGACCGATGTCGATGACTTCAAACGCTTTAATGATCACTACGGGCATCAACAAGGTGACGATTGCCTGATCAAACTCGCCAAAATACTCAGCGCACATGCAAGGCGGCCCTCAGACCTGGCTGCTCGCTATGGCGGCGAGGAGTTTGTTCTCGTACTGCCGGCCACCACCTCAGCGGATGCCACAAACGTCGCAAACATCCTCAGACACAGTCTCCACAGTCAGGCTATCCCCCACACTGCGAGGAGGGACAATAGCTGTCGTCCTATCGTCACTATGAGCTTTGGTGTAGCCAGCACTATACCGGGCGAAAATGAGGACTGGTGGAATCTTATGAAATCCGCCGATAGCGCGATGTACAGGGCCAAGAATCTGGGAGGTGACAGGGTCATTTGTGAACACTCGCCTTTACAGCAAGCGAATGACTAACCACCAGGCGGGCAGCGATGACCAAAACAACATGGGTAGCCGATATTTAGGTGTGGCCAAATCTACCTTTTCACTGTTTTTTCATTGCAATTATTCGGCTACCCTGCAAATCTATGGGTTTGATATTGTCCAGCCATTGCACCCGATTGTAGAATAGGGGCTGGAACGCCACTTTCTTCATCTAATCGATGCCAAGAGCGACCTTATATGAGCGAATCAGAGCAACTTTTTGACGAGATAGTTTCAGACCTAGAGGCCGGAAACCTGATACTACCTACTTTACCTGACGTCGCTCTTAAGGTTCGAGAGGTTGTGGATGATGTTGAGGCCTCAGCAGCAGACCTCGCCAATATTATTATTACCGACCCGGCACTGTCAGCACAGCTGATCCGGGCGGTTAACAGCCCTCTTTACCGCGGCCGTAATCCGATCGAAAATGTACAAATGGCAGTATCTCGCCTGGGGCGAAAGCTGGTAAAGAGCCTTGTCAACACCCTGGTTATGAAGCAGCTGTTTCAGCCCAGCTCCAGATTACTGCAAATCCATTTGCAACAGTTGTGGGAGTACAGCACTGAAATTGCCGCCGCCAGTCGAGTACTGGCAGCCACCCAGTCCAACCTCAACTCGGAGGATGCCATGTTGGCGGGCCTGGTTCACAAAATTGGCGCCCTACCCATTCTGATGAAGGCCGAGAAACTACCCGATCTACTGTCGGACGTACCCACACTGCATAATCTTATCGACAATCTTCACCCCACCGTGGGTCGGGCCATTCTGAAAGCCTGGGAATTTCCCGATGCGATGCTTGCCACCGTAATGGGACACCAGGACTTAAACAGAGACAGTGCCGATGGCCCGGACCTGGTCGATGTGATTCAGGTATCTATTATCCAAAATGGCGCCACACCGGACGCGCTGCTTAGAGATGCTTCATTGCAAGATGTTCCCGCTTTTCGAAAGCTCGGCCTCGATCCTGGAATACGCGTAGTTGAGCTCGATGAAAACAGCGAAGCCTATGCCGACGCCATGGCCCTGTTCAATCTGTAGTTGTACATTGGGTTGGGCATTTGCCCCGACTGTAGCCCGGCGCACAACCAGCGAGCAGTGCTATTAAATCTACAAGAGACATTCTGTTTCTGCTGTTTGTCGCTATATTTCTGTTTAGCTGCTCTGCCTACATTCTGTTCGGTCTCAAAAACACGGCGGTAGCCGTGCCAATTACCCTTTCCGAGGGTGGCAGACTGGAGGTCAGTTTCGTTGCACGCTGGAGCGTCAACTACAGAGTTCACCTTACGACCGAGCGACTGCTGCCAATACAGGAGCAAAACTGCCTGCTTGGCATTGAAGCCACCGTTCCGCAAAGGTGCGTGGCACACCCGGTTGAGCTTTTTCTGTCCTGGTCTGCCACCACCGATGGTGAACTGGTAACAACCGGCAACTCAAGCCCTGTCGATACCGGTTATTGGGGCCCCGAGATGGGCAAGAATCTGGGTCGCATTGCCGCCGTGGGAGGCAAGCGATACACCCTTGTTGTAGATGTTGGACGCTCATCAGTCACTTTACAGAAAACCAACCCGCGCCTGGTTGTCGAGGTAGCTTCCGAGGATTTGCGGTGGACTTATGTGTGGATCGGATTGTTGTTTATTTTGGGAGGTTTCAGCGCCCTGCTCGCACTCATTCTAATGCTGACAGGCGGCGAGGGGAGAGACCTTTATTTGCGCCGATCAGAGACCAATAGGCGAAACTCACCTTGAATCAACTCACTGCAAATACACCGGTTATTATTGGAGTCGGCTTCTATCAGGAACACCATGACAACCCCCTGGACTGCCTGGAACCTTTCCAGCTGATGGTAAGAGCCATTCGTGATGCTGCCGACAATGCAAGCAGCAGTACAAAGAGCAGCGCTGAATTGCTTGCTGCGATCGAATCTATCTCTGTCAATCAGGGCATGTGGGATTACCCCAATCCCGGTAAATTAGTTGCCGATGAATTGGGCTGCCCGAATGCCGTTAGCGGCCTCGCCGATCTTGGTGTGTTGCAATTCACACCCTTGTTTAACCTGTGCCGGGAGATTGCTGCCGGCGAACGGAAGCTTGGGGTTGTCACTGGCGGAGAGGCCAAATTCCGGGAGTTGCGGAGCAAGATTACCGGGCAGACTGTTAACAACACTCAGCAGCCGGAGGACTCACCCCAGGTCGATGTACACCTCACTTCCAGCGATCCCTTTGCGTCGGAACTGGAGGCGCAGGCAGGTATTTTTTTACCGGTGCAGTTGTTTGCCATTATAGAGTCGGCGCTGCGTCACCACCAGGGGCTGGGAATAGAGGAACACCGGGATCTGGTTGCCCAGTTATATAGCGGATTCTGTGACATAGCAGCCCGCAATCCCCATGCCTGGAAGCAGGAGTCGGTTTCTGCCGAGGAAATTCGCGACGCCATCGGTAACAACGCTATGCTGGCCTTCCCCTATACCAAGCGCCACAATACCCAGTGGAATGTCAATCAGTCGGTGGCCATTCTGGTGTCTTCCTGTGGCATGGCGGAATCCCTGGGAGTGAATCGCAACCACTGGGTTTACCCTGTATCACAGGTACAATCGCGGCATGTGGTCACCCTTGCACAACAGAACAAACTCTATAGCCACCCGGGTACCATTATGAGTGGCGAGCGCGCGCTCATGTTGGCAGGCGCGTCTATCGATGATATAACTGCGGCCGACCTTTACAGTTGCTTTCCCGCCTCGGTACGCTCCTTTGCACACGATTTGAATTTGCAGAACCAATGTCCGTTATCCGTGACCGGCTCCATGGCTTTTGCCGGCGGACCCTATAATCACGGGGCTCTGGATGGCGCTGCCAGAATGGTAGAAGTTGTGCGCCAGAGTGCGAGCACCACCACGGGCCGCCAGTTGGGCCTGGTTTCTAATCTCAGCGGCATATTTGGTAAACAGGCTATCGCTTTGTTCTCCAATCAGCCCAACCCCGGGGGTTATGTTTTTGAAGACATTACCGATACCGTGGCGGCCATCGATAAACCCCTGCCACTCAGTGGCGATTACACGGGTCCGGTAACTGTTGTGGGATATACGGTAGTATTTAATAAGCAGGATCTGGTGCAGGCTTTTGCGATTTGCGACACGCCCGATGGTGGACGCACAGTATTAACGTCACAGGATAAGGCTGTTTTGATGGCCATGACCAGGCAGGAGTTCGTAGGGCGCGAGGTACAGGCGCTACCCGGTAGGATACTGGCGTGGGAGGAACCCCCTTCACCCTGAACCCGGCGCCCGCCGATAATCGAGAATCAATCTCTGGCCTGGGGACAGCTCGCAAACGGATCAAGTTAGGGCACGAATATCAGTTTATCTTTGGCAGAGCCGAAGACGGGTGCATAATGCCGCTTGTAGACAGGTCCAGATCCAACCGATAAAGGGAGTAAACAGCGTGTCCGAACAAACCAGTAATGACGCAGATAATGCGCAACGGCGCGGCCGGTCCCTGCTCCTGCAAATCATCAGCTGGTTTGTTGCATTTGGCTGTTTCTATCTTATTTTTGGGCGGATTGCGGCAGCTGCTGCACGCCAGGGGCAGAGTCCACTCGACTATTTGC
>JABHWT010000411.1 GCA_018657645.1 Halieaceae bacterium
CAAGGGTGCCTATCACGTCGTCCGCCTCAACGCCGGGTACACATACCAGGGGTAAACCCATCCCTTTGATAATCTCGTGGATTGGTTCAATTTGCTCGCGTAATTCGTCGGGCATAGGGGGTCTATTGGCCTTATACGCTGAATACATCTCATCGCGAAACGTTTTTCCCTTGGCGTCAAAAACAACCACTATCGGGCTGGCTGGGTAATCTTTTTGCAGACGCCGTAACATGGCGATAACGCCCTTAACCGCTCCCGTAGCCTGACCTCTGGAATTGGTCAGTGGGGGCAGAGCATGGAACGCTCGATACAAGTAAGATGAACCATCAACCAGGATAACGGGAATTGCACTTTCCGGCATAGTAAGCCCCTAAAATAACGCGATATAGTGGATGCGAGCGCTAACTAATGACCTCTTTGCAACGATTTTCCCGCGCCGCATGCCCGATTCTGTTGGAGTCTGCTATTCACCCATGCTACAGGCTACTTGCCGGAAACAGGTAGTGATCTACCAACATGACCACAAATAAAGCCATCAAGTAGACAATGGAATATCTGAATGTCTCAATGGGCGCATGGGGATTCTTGTTTCGCAGTAATTCAATCGCCCAATATAGAAAGCCACCACCCAGGACCACTGCACCGAGCAAGTATAAAGGACCGCTTAACCGGGTTGCATAGGGTAGCAGGGTGATTACAAACATAATCAGGGTATAGAGCAAAATATGTAGTTTGGTATATGCCACCCCATGGGTCACCGGCAACATGGGTATGTCCACCAGGGCGTATTCGTCCTTGCGATGGATGGCCAGCGCCCAGAAATGCGGCGGTGTCCAGGCAAAAATAATCAGAACTAGTAGCAGGGCATGGCCATGGATCTCTCCAGTAACTGCCACCCAGCCCAATAACGGTGGCGCCGCGCCCGCTAGACCACCAATTACAATATTTTGTGGAGTCGCTCGCTTGAGGAACATGGTGTAGACAAAGGCATAGCCCATTAGCGATGCCAGTGTGAGCCAGGCAGTAATCTCATTTACCCAGATTACCAGAATCGCCATACCCAGAGCTCCTGTAATCAGGGCAAAGAGTCCCGCCTGTAAATTGCTTAGCCGACCCTGGACGATGGGTCGTTTTTTGGTTCGCGCCATGTGCATATCCACCCGACGATCGACCAGGTGATTGATGGCGGCCGCGGCCCCGGCACATAGTGCTATCCCCAAATTGCCCAAAAGCAACGCATTGAGCGGTACCATTGAAGGCACCGCCATAAACATGCCAATAGTGGACGTAAGAATCATCAAGGCGACAACATTGAACTTCGTCAGCTCTTTGTAATCTCGCCAGGTCGCTTTACCGACGATCGGCTCTTGCGTCATGGCTTCTCTACTCATTGGAGTTCTTCAATAAAAACTGAAGGTCGGTCATAATTTCCTTGTACGTCTGCATGGGGGTATAGGACATCATTATCCAGCCCTTCGGATCTACCAGGTACCAGACTCCTGAACTGGCGGTATACTCTGCAAAAAGCAGGGTGTGGGCCTCGGGTGATACCTCGAAAGTCCTCAGACCCGGATGTTCAAGCGCCAGAAAATCGGCAAAACTCTCCGGGAGAGGGCGGTTGTCACTTAATCCCGCCAGGTCAAAATGTGAGTCCGCCAAAGGAACATCGCTAACATAGATGCGCCGAATTCGATTGCTTTCCTTCCCCATAGCCCTATGAATTTGGCGCGTCTGGTAAAGCGTCTGTTGACAGACCGCTTCACAGCGGTCACTACCCGGAATCAGAAACGCCCATTTAGCAGGCAGATCGGTGTAAATTAAGGTCGTGCCTGAGACCGCGGTTAGCCCACCCTCATTCAAGGCGCGTGGCGGTTGAATCAAACTACCTCGATTGGCGGTCCCCAGTATGCCGATGAGATCCAGGTCACCATGCACCACAAAATACCACAGCCAGGTCGCAGCTAATAAAGCAGTTACAGGTATGCCCACTATCGAAAGTAGTATCAAGTGGCCACTGTTAACCTGCCCGGTTCGGTTCATCTGCAGCATACTACTTCATCAGCGGCGGTGTTTCGAACGTGTCGTGGGGAGAGGGCGTAGGCAGGGTCCACTCCAGCCCCTGTGCACCCTCCCAGACTTTCTCTTCTGTAGTCGGTTTACCCGCTACAATCGTTGCGACAACGTTATACAGGAATAACACTTGAGAAGCGGCGTAAATAAACGAACCAACGCTGGATAGCATATTGAAATCGGTAAACTGCAGCGCATAATCGGGAATACGTCGAGGCATGCCGGCCAGTCCTACAAAGTGCTGGGGCAAGAAAGTCATGTTGAATCCAATAAACGCAACCCAGAAGTGCAACTGACCCAGTTTCTCATTGTACATTCGCCCACACCACTTCGGCAGCCAATAGTATACTGCCGCGGTCAAGCTGAAAATTGCTCCTGCAACCATTACATAGTGGAAGTGGGCCACCACAAAATAACTATCGTGGTACTGGAAATTAACCGGTGCGCTGGACAGCATTAGCCCGCTAAATCCGCCGATAGTAAACAGAACCATAAAGCCCAACGCGAACATCATCGGGGTCTCAAAGGTCAACGCGCCCCGCCACATGGTTGCCACCCAGTTGAACACCTGAACACCTGCCGGAATTGCTATGAGCAGGGTCGCATACATAAAAAACAGGTCTTGGGCAACTGTGCCTCCGACTGTATACACATGGTGTACCCAAACAATAAACGACAAAAAAGCAATAGCTGCCGTGGCGTACACCATCGAATCATAGCCAAACAGCGGCTTGCGCGAAAAAGTTGGAATAATCTGCGAAATCACGCCAAAAGCAGGCAAAATAACAATATAGACTTCCGGGTGGCCGAAAAACCAAAACACATGCTGAAACAACAAGGGGTCACTACCGCCTGCTGCAGGGAAGAAACTGGTGCCAAAGCGCACATCCATCAACACCATAGTCACCGCGCCCGCTAAAACCGGCATCACCACTATCAATAAGAAGGCTGTAATAAACCAGGTCCACACGAATAGCGGCATTTTCATAAAGGTCATCCCCGGCGCCCGCAGTTTTATCACGGTCGCGATGATGTTAATGGACCCCATAATTGACGATAAGCCCAGCAGGTGAACCGATAGCACAAAGTAGGTCAACGACGTCACTGCATTGCCTGCAGACGACGGTGCAACAAGGCTCCAATCCGCCGAGGGGGCGCCACCGGGCATAAGTAGAGTGGACATTAGCAGCAGAAACGTCGGGGGCAAAATCCAGAAACTCAGGTTATTCATGCGTGGCAAAGCCACATTCGGCGCCCCAATCATTAATGGGATCATCCAGTTAGCCAACCCCACAAATGCGGGCATAATTGCCCCAAACACCATGACCAGACCATGCATAGTGGTCATCTGATTAAAAAATTCAGGCTCTATCAATTGCATGCCGGGCTGATACAGCTCGGCCCGAATAATCATGGCAAACGCACCGCCCAGAATAAACATCGAGAAAGACAGCCACAGGTACATTGTTCCGATGTCCTTGTGACTGGTGGTTGTTAGCCACCGAAGAGGACCTCTGGTGGCTCTGATTTGATGATCGCCCATCGTCAACTCCTCCCGTTAGCCCTTTTTGTTATTGTGGACTCTAGGAGGAACAACTGTATTTCCCCGCTTGGCCAGAATCCATTGATCGTATTCGTCACGACTAACCACGTTGACGACTATCGGCATAAAACCGTGGTCTTTACCGCACAATTGCGCACACTGACCCCGGTAGGTGCCCTTACTGGTGGGCAGAGTTATGACTTCAGTGATCAAACCGGGAATCGCATCTTTTTTCACCGCCAGATCGGGCACCCACCAGGCGTGAGCCACATCATTGGCCGTCAGCAGCAAGCGAACCCGGGTATTCACCGGAATAACGAGTGGTTCATCAACTTCCAGAAGATAATGTTCTCCCTTGGGTTCAGCGTTGTTGATTTCATCCCGCGGTGTGCTTAACTGACTGAAAAATTTAATGTTTTCTCCGTTTTCATCCAAGTATTCGTAATGCCACTTCCATTGATAGCCAGTAATTCTTATATCTATTGCTGCATTCTCTAAATTGCGCGCCCCAAGCAGTGTTTGAGTTGCGGGCACAGCTATGCCAACCAGAATGATAAGCGGAACGAGGGTCCA
>JABHWT010000183.1 GCA_018657645.1 Halieaceae bacterium
AGCATTGGTGGCCGTTCCTTTCAGCACCTTATCAACTGCGGGGCGCTGCATATCCTCTGCCAGACCGATGACGACCGGCACGACTGTGGCATGGATATCCTCGGCCAGTTTCTCGTCGGGCGCATCCGCATTCAGCGTAACAATACAACGTCCGGTTTGAATGAGGCAGATAATAGTGGGAACGCATTCGGGACGGTTTCTCAACAACACACCCACCCGACTGTCCTTTGTGTGGCCCGCGTCGGTGAGAGCCAAATCCAATGCGTCTACCGCCTGCGCAATATCACCCCAGGTCCACCAGTGCTTCTCGTACTCCATCTCCCTGGCGGTACGATCGATTGACAGCATGCTCTGGATGGATCTTTGCAATTTCGACATGGGGAGTCCTGCTGCAAGGGTCTGGTAATTGGCGTTTTATTTTACCGACGGTATCGAGGGAGCTCTGGTGATTTTGGCATGCGAAAATCTCCATGCTCTCTCGAATTCACCAGGATCGTGGCGCTGCCTTCAACATTAACGTTGCCCCGCTGATTAGTGCCGGTCATATTAATATCTACAAGTGGCCCCAGTTCATCGTCCACCCGAACATCAGTGACAACGCCCTCAATCCAGGTCGTGTCACCCATGTAGTTGAATCGGCGCAATTCAAATCGAATGCGGTATACCCAGGCATTATCGCCGGCGAAATTGGTACAGTAGTGACTCAACGACAACTGCCGCACAGCGCCTATATCGTAGGTATTGCCGACACCAACCTCCTGAGCCAGGTCCCGGTTCCAATGAACCCGCTGCAAAGTATCCCAGGCATTGTATTCATCCCGCGTATAAAAACCCCGTAAGCGCTTGCGGTTTTCGTAGGCCAGGCGGTAGGGAGGATTGCCGTATACCAGCCATCCGGCCCCCATATGGAGGTTGATCAAATCGGTAATGGTAAGGGGCCCCTTGACCATTTTTGGCAGCACCTGCCCCACCTCCAGATCCTCCAGGTAGAGCGTTTCAGAGCCTCTTCGAAATTCGGCATCGTAAGCCGCCTCAATCTCGGCCAGTTCTTCATCGCTATACCAGGCCGGCTCATCCTTTGCGTACTTGTCCTTACTCGTTTTTTTTCGTCGCTCGGCATGGACAAACCAGTCGACACCATCAACGGCTACCTGATCGTGTTCATCCCATAGAGACAAACCATTGGTCACGATTACCGAGCGCCCGGCAAATTCAGAGTCTTTTACCTCGACTTTATCGACCCAGCGGGATTTGTATAGCCTGTCGCCTTCCACAATCGGGGCATAATAAAAATTTTCTCCACCAGAGTAATACAGTTGCACCCCGCGCAAGGCTTTGCGGGTTTCCTTTTCAAATGAATCGGACATGGTTCTGGAGCAATTGATGCCCATGGACTTTTCAAAGCCTGGAGGTGCAATCGTTTCTCCCCAGCGACTATTACTGGCATAGTCCGGCCGGGTATATAGCGGGTTGTCATCACCGGTGCACAGAGAATAGCGGCGGATAGCATCCGCCGTCGCACTCATGTTCCAGGGTTCGTCCAGCACACCCACCCTGAGAGTCGGATTGGGATAACCAATTCGTTTCCTCATGAGCGCCACCGACTCATCAGTTATTTGCCCTTTAACCAGCCCCTCTGTAGCCATTCTCCCCCCTGCTCCAGTTCACGTGTTGAGTCGCACTATTTTACTTGCGTGCCAGATCGTTAAGCGATTTGCGCGACAGCATCATATTCTTTGCCTCGAGATCAAAAACTTCCTCCAGGCTCGATGTTTCGGCCGCGTTGAGGTTTTCCTTCATATAGGCCAGCCCTTCACCGGGCAACCTGGCAAGCTGTTTTGCGAGGCTCATAGTCATACTTTGTAAGTCCGTATCCTCGTAAACCCGGTGGACCAGTCCCATCTCCAACGCTTGTTGGGCATTCAATTTCTCTCCCAACATATAGAGCTCTCGAGCTCTCGCCGTGCCGAGTATTCGACTCCAGAACCAGCTGCCGCCGTAGTCACCGGACAGACCACCGCGCGCAAAGGCAGACACAAACCGGGCCGACCGATTGCAGAAGCGAAAGTCACAGGCTCCGGCCAGGCTGAGGCCCGCCCCTGCGCAGGCGCCATTAATCATTGCTATAGTCGGTTTTTTCATTTGATGCAGGATGCGCGACGCCTCCATTGAACGCCGCAACCAGGCTGTCTTCTCCTCGACGCTCCTGGCCCGTTTGTCCGATTTATTATCTTGCTCTATTTCCTGACTCGCCGCGCGACCACTCGCCTTGACATCACCTCCAGCACAAAACCCCTTACCTGCGCCGGTTACTACGACACAACGTACCAATTGATCTTCGGCGAGACGCACCGCTGTTTCAGTCAGAGCCCGCATCATCGGGGGATTCAAGGCATTGAGAGACTCGGGGCGATTCAGGGTGATCAGACCAACCCCGTCGTCTATTACCTCGATAATTTCCTGATTCAAGATAGCTCCCTGAAGTTGTTCAGGTGGTAGGTTGCCGAGCCCAACAGCAGCTCGTAAACATTAAGCCTTTTGTAGTAGTGGCCGACACTGCATTCGTCGGCCATTCCAATGCCCCCATGTAGCTGGATCCCCAGCGCTGTTACAAATTCTCCGCTCTGACTCACAAGCGCTTTGGTGGCCGACGCGATTTTTGTCCTGTGTTCCTCATCCGACTCCCTGGTCGCGTGAATTCCCGTGAGCACCATCGACCTCGCCTTTTCGCTGGCAATAAACATGTCGGCCAAACGATGACGCAGAACCTGAAACTCCGAAAGCGCCTCGCCGTATTGCTCGCGCGTTAGCAGGTAGTCCCGGGTCATATCCAATGAAGCCTGCATGGCGCCCAGTGCCTCAGCGCTGTATGCGATCAGCGCGTGATCGGTTGCTCGCTGGATTGCGGCAGTAATCATCGCGGAGCGGCAAACCAGGGCATCGGACTCCAGCCTAAGCTCATTAAAGATCAAGCTGCTCACCGCCCGACCATCAAACGTCATAGTATGCTGACATTGCAATTCCAACTGACACGATGGAATAAGAAACAAGCCCAGGCACTCATCATTGCCATTCCCTGATTCCAGGCGCGCGGTAACCAGGAAGAAGTCTGCGTTCACCCCCCCGATAACAGCTGTTTTACTTCCGGTAAGAGTGTACCCCCCCCTGCTATTAGATCTCGCTTTGGTACCTATAAAGGTAGCGTCCCCTCTGGCTTGAGCTTCCTCGTGAGCCAGGACCAGCAGACTCTCACCAGAGACCATTTTTGCCAGCAGAACCTTGCCTTTGGTCCAGTCAGAAAGTCCAAGAATGAACTGGGCCGTATAAACGGCCGCTGTAACAAAAGGCTCTGGAGCCAGCCCTCGACCCAGTTCTTCTGCAATAATAGCGGTTTCAAAAGCGCTTCCACCAAAACCACCAGCGCTCTCTGGCAGGCCAGCTGCCAGCCATCCCAATCTGGCATAGTCGGGCCAGTTAAGCCTAAATGATTCTCGACAGTCATCAATGGATGAGCGTCTGAAATTACCCACGTACTGCTTTTGCACAAACTGCTGCACGCTTTCTCGCAGTAGCTTTTGTTCAGCTGTGGCTATGCACTGCATAACGCCTCTCTGTAATGCTCCGTTGAACCAACGGCCCCGGCTCACAATCGCGTGTAGGGCGACCTCAAAACACGACCTTGGCAACAATCTTCCGTGGTTTGTCGGGAGACTCTGCAAATTCTCTATTTTCACCGACACCCAGAACTTATCAGAGTTTCCGGGCAGGCACTAGGCGGTGCCCCCCTGAAAACTCCGATAGGTTTAAATTATCGGGCAGAATCACACCTCCCCGACCTACAGGGTTCCTCGGGGACCGGAGTACCTACCAATCAATGGGAGAATACGTGTAGACTTCCCACTGCAGACACTACCAAACTCTCTGGAGTTTTAGCAATGGACCAGCTCAGCCCTCAGGACGCTCAGTTCCTTTACATGCAGTCGGGAAACAACCTCACCCACGTCACCAGCTTCATCGTTTACGACCCGAGCACGGTACCGGGAGGCAAGGTCGTTCGCTTCAAGGACATCATTGCCCATGTCGAGGAGCGCCTTCATGTAAGCCCGCTGCTCAAACGGCGACTGATGCGTGTCCCCCTGGAACTGGATTACCCGTATTGGGTTGAGGACGAGTATTTTGACCTGGAATACCACCTGCGCCACGGTCGCCTTCCGGAGCCAGGCGATTGGCGCCAACTCTGTATTCACATGGCGCGCTACCACTCTCAGCCCCTGGACATGAACCGACCACTGTGGGAAATGTATGTGGTAGAGGGCCTGGATCACATTGCGGGGCTACCCCAGGGCAGCTATGCGATCGCCACCAAAATCCACCATGCAGCTGTCGATGGTGCTTCCCTTATGCGTTTTTTTGGTGCTATGGCCGACCGGGACAATAAGGGCACCCCTGCTCTAGCCCTGGAGTTCGAAGAGCCCAAACCAAGCCCGCAGCCTGGTATTCTTACCATGGCGCGTCGAGCAAGCTTTAACAATCTGCGCTCGCCGATAGGAATTAGCAATGCGATCATGCGTGCCGCACCCGGTGTCTACCAGGCCGTGGAAACAGCGCTTAAATCACGTAACAAGGAAAAACTCAGGGTTCCGACCACTCGCTTTAACGGTACAGTGTCTCCCCACAAAATGTTCGACGCGACCGTATTTAAACTGGACGCCCTCAAGGCAGTGCGACCGGCGGTTCCTGGCTGCACCATAAACGATGTGGTCCTGTCTATATGCAGTGGCGCCCTGCGCAAATACCTCGAGCACCACCGAGAGCTACCGGTAGATCCTCTGGTAGCCTGGGTGCCTATCAATGCCCGACCCGGTGGCGCTTCGGATACGGATGCCCCCGGGAACAACATCACGGCCATGACCACGCCTATCTTTACAGACATAGCTGCCCCCCTGGAGCGCCTGCGCGCCATCATGACATCGACCAAGAGAAGTAAAGAGGCCAAGTCGGGTGTATCGGCACGCTTAATGACTGACCTGACCCAGCATATTCCCGCCGCCACCCAGGTACTGGCAAGCCGCCTGATACTGCAAACGGGGGTGGCAGCAAAAACCTGCAATCTGTTCGTATCCAATGTGCCGGGGCCTCAAGTACCCCAGTACATGAACGGCGCCCGCGTGTGGGGCAGCTTTGGCCTGGCCCCCCTGGCCGATGGCATGGGACTATTCATAGCCACGCCAAGCTATGACGGAAAAATATCTTTCAACGTAATTTCCACCCGGGAAATCATGCCCGACATTCGCTTCTTCGTCGAGTGCATAGAGGCATCACTGGCCGAATTGAAAAGCGCAGCACAGACAGCCACAAAGCGATCACCAAAAAAATCCACCGCCGGGAAACTCAAACCAGGGAAAAGGCAGGCAAACAAAAAACGCAGCAAATAGGCGCGCAGACTACTGTCCCAGGCAACCATTACAATCCATGATTGGGCCACTTGGGTATTTTCTTTTCCTTAAATGCCCGAGCACCGATATCCTGCGTGTCCTTGCGCAGAGACATGGACAAAGTGGCCTCCGCTTCATTTCGAAAGCGCTCCTCAAACGTTCGACCAACGTTGCGCATTATTGTTTCCTTATCGGTACGCATTGCGCCCTGTGGCAGTGCTGCAATATCTTTAGCCAGCTCCATAGCACGCTCCAGACTGCCACCTACTTCCACTACCTCGTTAACAAGTCCGTACCGGTAGGCATCTTCGGCATCAACAGGTCGCCCCGTGATTATCATTTCCATCGCTCTTGCATAGCCTACAATCAACGGTAAGCGAACCGTCAAACCATCCCCACCGACAATATTCCAGCGTCGCTCCAGTGCGCCAAATATAGTATTCCTCTCAGCTATACGAATATCAGCCAACATTGCAGTTTCCAGACCAGCAGCCACTGCGTGGCCATTCACTGCAGCGATGACAGGTTTAAAAATATCAACCCTGCGGGTATAGCCACACTCTCCCGGGGAGTTATAAATGTAACTGCGGTGCTGGTCCCAATCCCCCATTCTCCATTCAGCTGCATCTGATAAATCCCAACCGGCACAAAAATTAGTGCCGGCCCCAGCCAGCACTAATACAAAAGCACTGTCATCGTCGCGAAACCTTGGCCACACGTCCTGGAGTTCACCGTTCATAACACGGTTAATCGCATTCTGCTGCTCTGGTCTGTTGAGGGTTAGCACTGCAATATGATCTTTAACTGCATATGTCAGGGTTTCATATTCCATTGTTATCTCCTTGGGGGACCGTGAGGCGCATTCAGCAATCAGATTGTTTTTTCATCGCTATGGTACAGTAGTGCTTGTCAGTGTGCCCCTTGATATTCTTCGGAGGAGTCTGCAATACGGTCGCTCCTGCCGGGGGCTATGTTCAATCCGTCTGTGGCCTTGCCTGCGCGGCTTTTGCCACTGCGTATTGTTCAACGACATCCATGACTCGCAAAATATTTCCGCCCAGAATTTTGGCAATATCTTTCTCGTCGTAGTGACGTCTGAGGAGTTCCTCTATCAATCGTGGATAACCCGATACGTCTTTTAGCCCCTCCGGCAGGCTATCACCCACGCCATCGAAGTCGGAGCCCAGCCCGATATGGCTAATACCGATCAACTCCCTCACCCGGTCTATATGATCGGCCACATCGCTTACGGTCGCGTAGGGGTAGGGAAAGCGACGTTTGTACTGCTCGGAGAAATGCGCGGTGGCATCTGGTGTAATATGATCTCCCTGCAAATCGGCAAACGCCCGCCCGACCTGTTTTCTCTGCTCGCTCCAATGCAGGGCTTCCTCGCTCAGGAAATCGCTGCCAAAGGTAATCATGATCACACCGCCGTTTTTACCCAATGCCTCTAGCATTTCATCGTCAATATTGCGCTCCCAACCGGGAGTAAAGTGGCGCAGTGAGGAGTGGGATGCGATCACAGGAACCTTGGACAGAGCCAACACTTCATAAAACGCGGCATCAGAAACATGAGAAACATCGACCATGATGCCCAAGCGGTTCATTTCTTCCACCATTGTTATACCAAAGGGGCTGAGGCCATTCCATACCTTGACATCGTCATAGGAGGAATCCGATATATGATTGGCTCTGGCGTGTGCCAATGTAATATAGCGGATACCTCGATTGTAAAAATGGTCCAGATTCTCAAGCTTGCCCTCTATAGCTGCGCCATTCTCCATTCCCAGGGGTAAAGAGATTTTCCCCAGCTTGAAATTTCGACGAATATCTGTGGCGCTACGGGCCAGGGCAAATTTCTCTGGTGCCCTAAAGACTATTGCCTCGACCTGGTCGATTAGTGTATTTGCCAATAATCTGGCCCCCTTCCCCTCCTTGTCTGCGGGAACATATATCGACATAAAGGGTGCATCGAGTCCACCCTGAACTGCTCGAGGGTAGTCAAAATCACCCTCCGGTTGCGCTATGGTTACGTCCGACCATCGTCGGTGCAATCGGTAGGGCACATCAATATGCCCATCTACAATGGGATACTTGCGAGCAATATTTTCCGCCAGTTGGGAATGCTCGGCCGCAGAAACAGACATCGAAGTCAAAAAATAATAACGGCGCTTAAATTGCCGATTTTTTTCAATAGAGTGTTGACAGGTAGAGTCACAATAAGGGTCCTCTTTATCTAGTATGACTAATATATCCGAAGCCCAAACCCATCTTCGATTGGGCTGTCGATTAACTCACCAGGCAATGCTGGCCTTTATTTTCCCGGGCCCCCTGAACCCTCACAATTCGGGGCGGCACTGTTTAGTCCGCGCTACACAAGCGCTCACTAATACAGCTCGCGAACAGTCTGCTCAAACGCCTCCAGAAATAAATCTGCATGCTGACGGCCGAAAACCAACGGTGGTCTGAGCTTTATAATGTTGTCCTCGGAGCCTGCATTACTGGTCAGAATGCCCTTTTCCTTGAGCTTGTTAACCATCTTCACCGCGCCTTCGCGGTCTGGCGTCCTGGCCTCTAAATTACTGACCCAGTCGATACCCACGAACAAGCCGTGCCCACGAATATCGCCCATCGCTTCACACTGCACCCTGGCGATGCCATCGCGCAGGTAGTCACCCAGTTCAGCCACATGCTGCTGGAGTTGCTCTTTTTCTATGACATCGAGCACCGCAGCACCTACCGCCGCCTGCAGCGGACTGGCGGCAAACGTGTTGAAATAACCCGAGCGTTTTCGGAATGTATCGACCAGGTCACCACGAGCCACGACACCCGATAGGGGAAGGCCGTTGCCCATGGGTTTTCCCATAGAGACAATGTCCGGGACAACCTCGCTGGTTTCATAGCCCCACCACTGCCCACTGCGGCAAAATCCGGCCTGCACCTCGTCGGCAATGAACAACCCACCGGCATTGCGAACCAGTTTCGCCGCGCCGGCCATATACCCCTTTGGGATATTGGGCAGGCCTTCGTTTGCCAGAAGTGGACAAACAAGCATGCCAGCCAGCGGTATGTCCTGTTCGGCAAAGCTATTAATAGCGGCCTCAACCTCAGATAGATAACGGTCGGCCAACTCGGCCTCGTTTAACCCATCTTCAATTGGGCGATAGGTTTGAGGGTAGTGGACCCAGCGGATTTCGGGGTCACTCTGGCAGTCGGCCCAGGTCAGCTTATTAACCAGCTCCGAGTTACCATGATATGCCCGGTCCGTGCAGATGATTCCCCGACCCTGAGTCGCAAACCTGGCCATCCCGATAGCGATCTCATTCGCCTCGGTCCCGGTACAGGAAAACACCACGCGCTCCAGGGAGGCGTGGTGCTTGGCGACTATTCGCTCAGCGTAATCGAGCACCCCCTGGTGCAGATAGCGGCTGTGCACGTTAATTGTGGCGGCCTGCGCTCGCATGGCCTCTACAACGTGGGGATTCGCGTGCCCAACGCAGGGTACGTTGTTATACATATCGACATATCGCTTGCCATCGGCGTCATATACGTAGGCGCCGTCTCCGCGAACAAGGTGAATAGGTTGCTCGTAAAACAGCGGCGTACCCACTCCCAGAAGGCGCTCGCGCCGCGCGATCAGTTCCTCGACTGATTGTTGCATAAGACTCTCCCTGTTCCTTCAAAGCCTATTATCGGGAACAAGCAACAGCCTGTCACGCATAGTTTCGCGCCAGTCTTATGTTCTGAATAAAGCTCTAGGTTCGCCCAACCGGGCCAGGAGCAGGCAGTGGGCTCAATCAGTAAGTTTCAACGTGATAACGGCCGCTATCACGCATTGCAGCTTTGATCACCGGCCAATCCAGCATGTGGTCGCGACAAATTTGCTCAAAGGCCTCTTCGACACCCGTTTCCATCTCTTTAAGACCACAAATATAGATGTGGGTCTGATCGAGGCCTACCAATTCTCCCAGTTTCGCCGACTGGCTAAGCATACGGTCCTGCACATACTCTTTTGCTGTGTCCGGCAATCTGGAAAAGACCAGCTGCTTGTCGATAAACCGGTCACTGAGTTTGTTAAGTGGGCCAAAATAGGGTAGTTCGCCGGGTGTTCTAGCGCCGAAATACAGTACTAACCGGCCTTGGGCCTCGGGCATGTGCCTGCGCCGATATTCGGTCATGCCTCTAAACGGGGCCGAACCTGTTCCCGTACAAATCATGATTATATTGGCGGCCGCGTGGTTGGGCATAAGAAACGTCGACCCGAATGGCCCCGTAACCA
>JABHWT010000083.1 GCA_018657645.1 Halieaceae bacterium
TGACTCTGGTGAAAACGCGTTTCCCCTGCCTCAACCCAGCCGCTACACTCAACC
Source organism: Halieaceae bacterium (assembly GCA_018657645.1). GTDB lineage: Bacteria > Pseudomonadota > Gammaproteobacteria > Pseudomonadales > Halieaceae > JBALVT01. Next base: position 55 of record JABHWT010000083.1, read on the forward strand.
ATTCTGGGACGCCTGTCAACGCGAGGAACTGGAAGTGTCTGCCTGCCTTGATTGCCACCAGCTTTTTCTACCAGCCGGTCCGGTTTGCCCTCAATGCTGGTCTTCAAATATGAGTGCCATGACCGTATCGGGTGCCGGTGAGGTGTTCACCTTTACCGTGTATCGACACAGCTATCACCCCGCTCTCAAGACACCTTACGTGGTCGCTTTGGTCCAGTTAGTGGAGGGCCCGCGACTTATCTCCAATATTGTAGGCTGCGCGCCGGAGAAAGTGAAAATCGGAATGCGGGTGCAAGTTCAATTCGAGAAAGAGGGAGAGTTTGTTGTACCCCGTTTTATACCCCGTGAACGGAATGAGAGGGAAAATTATCATGCCTGACAATAACGAGCGGCAAACACACGACAAAAAGCGGCGCCACATTGGCCAATACGTAGCATCTGGCGACTGGAGCGAGTACTGGACGACTAAAATCAGCCGCGCAGAGAATGGTCGAATATGGGTGCGCGGCTATCCCATAGAGGAACTCATTGAGAACCTTACTTACATAGAATCTGCATTTTTGCTGGTAACAGGCGAATTGCCAAGCGCCCGCGAAAAAGCGGTATTCGACCTGGCCCTGCGTAGCAGCATGGATCAACAATTCATCAATTCTGCAGTCGGGGCCGCCCGCTTCACGGCCTCGGCGTTTCCCGACTCACCTATTCCAGCGCTTGCCAGTGGCATGCTGGCCAGCGGTTCGGTAACCGGATCAGACCAGGAGCCAGCGGAAATGTTGATCGAGGCCGTGGGCTGGAACCTGGACCAGGATGCGACCTGCTCGCGCGTGCTTGAACTCTGGCTTCAGCGGCGCGGCCGGGTACCGGGGCTCGGGCACCCCATGCATAAAAAAGCTGAACCACGGGCGGTAACCCTACGCAAAATGGCATTGGAGCTCGATGGGTGGCGCGAACATGGCCGCCTACTGGATGCCATTGAGGCCCACCTGGCTTCAGAGAAGGGGCGTTTTATTCCAATTAACCTGGCCGGCGCTATGGGCGCTGTATACGCCGACCTTGGCCTGGACCCGCTTATTATCGGTGGCCTGGGAGCGCTTAGCTACGGCATGGCTTTTCTTGCACACATTACCGAGGAAGTGCGCGAGGGTGTCCCCCTACGCATTATCCCCGACCAACTCGGTGCACATTATGCCGGGCCCGATGAGCGCCATCTGGACAAAGAAAGGGGATCATCGTGATTCATCCCTACTCATATTATCCAGCGCGTGCCGCGCGCCACTGGCCCGACCGGGTAGCATTGGTAGAGGGTTCCCGGCAATGCACCTACGCCGAGCTTGGGCAACGTGCCACTACCATAGCCCGAGTACTACTGGATCTGGGACTGGAGCCCGGAGACCGGGTGGCTGTAATTCAGCACAATTGCATCGAATATGTTGAGTCGGTAGTGGGTATAGCCCGCGCCGGGGGCACTTTAGTGCCCCTGCTGGGAGCGTTAACAGAACCCGAGCACGCCTATATCATGAAAGACTCGGGCGCTCGTTTTATCATCGCTCTCAATCAAACCGGGCTGGGCCGTGCTCGAGCAATAAAAGCAGGCAGCGACAAGCTGCTGGCTTTTGGACAATTCAATGATGCCACCGACCTTTCGGCGCCGCCCGATGGTCCGTTGAAAACGGTGCCCATCGCCATTGATCGCCCTCCCTCTGCACTAGCCCACATTTTGTATACATCGGGCACCACAGGCCGTCCCAAGGGGGTCACCCACAGCTACGCAAGCGTCACAGCAGCAATGAATTTCTGGGCAACAACCTTCGACCTGCAGACCGAAGATCGCCTGCTTGGTCAACTGGCGCTCAGCCACTTTTGCGGCCGAGCTATGGACAGCGCCTGGGTAGCCGGTGCGCGCCTGGTGATAGTACCCGAGGCGACTCCGGATGTGGTGTTGAGCACCATTGCCGAGCAAGGCATTACCATGATGTTGATTGTGCCAACGGTGCTGCGCATGTTGCTGGATCATCCCGATGCTCAGACGGTGGATCTCAACAGTCTTCGCGCTGTGGTATACGCAGCCTCTCCTGCCGCGCCCTCACTGGTGGAGCGCGCAATTAGCAGACTGGGTCCCGTACTGTACACCGGCTACGGTCAGACCGAAGCCTATGGACTCAATACGTTTATGGGACCTGATGAACATGCACGGGCTCTGGCCGACGGCGGTGAGCGGTTGACATCCGTGGGCCGGGCCTGCGCCAGTGCGCAGGTGCGTATTTGTAGTGATGGTGGCAACGATTGCGACACCGGCGAAGTGGGCGAGATCTGGATTTGGGCACCCTGGTCCACCCCCGGATTCTGGCAACGCCCCGAGCTCGACCAACGGCGCCTGACTGGAGGCTGGCTGCGCACCGGGGATTTAGGAAGGATGGAGGCGGACGGCTACGTCTACCTGGCTGATCGCAAGGAAGACATGATTATTACCGGGGGGTTCAATGTGTATCCCGCCGAGGTAGAGAACGCCTTAATGGCACACGAGGCGATTGCCGAGTGCGGGGCGTTTTCAGTGCCCGACCCTAAGTGGGGAGAGGCTATCCACGCCGCTGTGGTGTTGCGAGATGGATACCAGGCAGACCAAGATGAATTAATTGGCTTCGCCAAAACCTGTCTGGCCCGATTCAAAGTACCCAAGGCAATACACATAATGGAAGAGCTGCCAAAAACCCCGGTGGGGAAGATTTTGCGCCGCCTGCTACGCGAACCCTATTGGCAGGGCCGGGAGCGGGGTGTACATGGGGCTGAATAAGATATTTGGTACCTTGTAGCTGGTGGGGTGGGCCCCTCCATCAGGGGTCAGAGCACTTAGGGGGGATGGTGCCTTGTAGCTGGTGGGGTGGGCCCCTCCAGCAGGGGGGATGGTGCCTTGTAGCTGGTGGGGTGGGCCCCTCGAGCAGGGGTCAGAGCACTTTTTCATAGAACATTGAAAAAGTGGTCTGACCCCGGTGTGGTGTGACTTCGGTGCGGTGCTCGATTTGCGTTAAGTAAGTGCCATTCGCATCGCTCGTCAACTGCCGTTAAATCCAACCCTGAGCCCTGGCGGCTTCATCGCGGACTCGCTCAGGTGAACCCAGCACCTGCCGGTTGAACCCAATTCGCTTGAACCAGTAGTGCAGGCCCAGTAAATCCGTAAAACCCATACCACCGTGGACCTCGGTCGCGGTGCGGGCAACAAAGCGCCCCACCTCGGCCAAATGCGCCTTGGCATGGCAGGCCATCAGCCGACTTTCCTCGGGCATTACATCGTAGGCGTGGGCGGCATACCACACCAGGGAACGGCAGGGCTCCAGTTCTGCGGCCATTTCCGCGCAAAGATGTTTCACCGCCTGGAATGAACCAATCACTCGATTAAACTGCTTGCGTTCCATCGCATAGTCCACTGCCAGTTCCAGCATTTTCTGGCTGGCTCCCAGAGTATCGGCGGCCAACATTACTCGCCCGGCATCAATCAGCGGTGCCACGGCATCTTCCTCACCCCGAGGTAGCAGCTCGGCGCTCACATCCTCTAGTTGCAGCTCGAAAAATGGCTGGGTTTCATCGATCGAACGCAGCGCTATTCGCTCCATCTCTCCATCTTCACTACATAGGGCATATAAGCTGCCGTCGTCACTTGCGACAATGACAAGCTCAGCCTCTTTTGCGCCCAACACAAAAAGTGCGGTTCCACTCAACTGTCCCCCCTGCGCCTGAATACCAGATTTCTCTCGCGCACCGGTATGCTCACTGAGACCTACTGCCACCTGCAAACTGCCTTCGGCAATGGCCGGCAACCAGCGCTGGCGCTGCTCTTCACTGCCGCATCGCATGAGGGCCAGAGGACCCAACACTGCGGTTGAAACAAAACTGGCGGGCGTAACATGTCGACCCA